>CAXHAW010000283.1:0-3018 GCA_964014525.1 uncultured bacterium | reverse complement strand
TCTCATCGCCATCACAGGTTCCGTCGCCGTCACTGTCTGAGAGACAGTTGCCGTCGCAATCGAGCCCCATTTCGGCATACTCGCATGAACCGTCATTTTCGGTTGCGTTGTCGACAAAGTTGCAAGCGTCGGCATCGGTACATCCGTCGATCTCATCGCCATCACAGGTTCCGTCGCCGTCACTGTCTGAGAGACAGTTGCCGTCACAGTCGAGGCCATCCTCGGGGTAATCGCAATCGCCCCCGTCGGTGGCATCTTCATTGTAGTTGCAGGCCATTGTGTCCTGACAACCCTCGATTTCCTCTTCATCACAGGCCCCGTCACCGTCTGCGTCATTCAGACAATTTCCATCGCAATCGAGGTAATCGATGCCCTCGTTTACATCCACCGGATATACACAGAGGGAATTGTCCGTGTCGGTGTAAGCCCCGCTGTTGCACGCTTGAGGGTCAGTACAACCGGAGGTTTCCTCATCGTCACAGATGCCATCACCATCGGCATCCTCAAGACAGGCACCATTGCAGTCGACATAGTCGGTTCCATAAATATCCTCTGGGTAGGAGCATGAGCCATCGTCATCGGTGGCGCTGGCATTGAAGTCGCAGGCGGCTTCATCCGTGCATCCGGGCACCTCATCTTCATCACAGATGCCATCGCCGTCCTGATCATCGAGACAGTTTCCTTCACAGTCCAAACCAGCTTCAGGCAGTTGACATGAACCATTATCGACGTTGGCGTCGGCCTCGTAGTTGCAAGCACCTTCATCCGTGCAGCCGAGCAAGGCGTCGTCTCCGAGGAATGGGAGGTCCCCGGGCTCATCGAATGTGGCCAGTTCTTCACCTTCTTCGGTTACGGCGACGTCTAAATCAAGCCCATACACTTCACAAGCCGCGGGGTCAAACAAACTGAATGTCACCACCTCTCCTGGGAAGACGTAAAGCGTCATGCTGATCCAAGAGCCCCCCTCGAAATCAAAGGCTTCATCCACACCCACGGTCTCGCCATTTGCACTGGCAAACACGGTCATTCCACTCGCAGGTGCCCCGTTGAGGGAGACTTCAGCGATGTAAGTGGCGGGAACAATGGGCAGGACAGCAGGACTCAAGTCCGGCTCGTTACAGGGATCATCTCCATCACAAATGCCGTCGCCATCGGCATCTTCGAGGCAGTTTCCACCGCAGTCTAAGCCCGCTTCTGCAAATACGCAGGAGCCATCGTCATCGGTGACTATGTCGTCATAGTTGCAGGCGGCAGCATCGCTACAACCAGCCACTTCAAATGGGTCGCAAATCCCGTCACCATCGGCGTCGGCCAAGCAGTTTCCCCCACAATCATATCCATCATTCGCGTAGGTACAGGAGCCGTTATCGATGGTGGCGGCTCCGTCCCAGTTGCAGGCGGAATCGTCAGTACAGCCAGCGCAGGACGTGAACTCGCAGGAGCCGTCCTCGTCCGTTGCGGTAGCATCATAGTTGCAGGCCGTCGCATCTGTGCAGCCGGCCACTTCAAATGGGTCGCAGATCCCGTCGCCATCGCCATCGGCCAAGCAGATCCCGTCACAACCATAGCCTGTGTCCGCGTATGTGCAGGACCCGTCGTTGTCGGTGGCGTTGTCGTCATAATTGCAAGCGGCAGCATCATCGCAACCGTTCACCTCGAACTCGTCGCAGACCCCGTCTGCATCGTCGTCGTCGAGACAATTTCCTGCGCAGTCGAATCCGTCATCTGGGTATTCGCAGGAGTCATTATCGGCTGTGGCTTCTGTGTTGTAGTTGCACGCGATGGCATCCGTGCAACCTTCAATTTCGGCACCGAGCCCAAAGAAAAAGGTGTCTCTGAATTCAGTCTGGCCATTGCCGTTGATGAAGACCTGACAATACACTTGTCCACTGATCTCTCCGGTGGTCGTGAATTGGCCGATGAGCACTTGAAGGTCGTCGCCCGCAATTCCATTGGCATCTCCGTTGAGGGAGTACCAGGCACCCCCAATAAGATCATCGATGGCGACGTTGCCTCCTGAGGCCCCTGCACCGGGGTCAAAATTGGTCAGCCAAGGGTTGTCGGTTGCTTGAACCGTACTGACATTGGCCTCACCAATCATGGCGTTGGGCGCGCTTTCCAATCCAATGGTAACCCAGCTGTCGTAGGCGAGGTCAGGATAGACAGCAAACAAAAGACTGTTGATGCCGTTTGGCGTGCCGGCCCCAAGCAGGGCTTGGTAGAACTCCGTGGTGGTGTTGACGTAAGTCGGGTTGATGATATCGCCAGAAACGGAGGACATGAAGTCATCCGCATGGTTCATGACAATGTAAAGGCGCGTGCAACTGTAGCCGGTGAGATCAGTGATGCCCAATGCACCGACAAGCAAGCCAATGTCTTCGGCCACAACTTCTGTGGCAACGCCATAGCCATCTGGGGCAGGAGAGGGCATCATGGGGCGCGCCTGGAGGGCCAGGCAAGTGGTGGTCAGGAGCAGACTGACAAGAAGGCGATAAGGAACCATGCTTTGATTATATCAGATTCGAGTGCAGATAAGCACACACTAATATCGCCAAAGTTTCCGCCAATCGCAAATAAATTGACGTTCGTCGAAGAAAAAGAATGGTTCAGCGACACAAGGGCGGGTCGTCTTGTGTCTACAGTGGAATGGACATTAGCCCACGATATTGATGATGCGCCTGGGAACGATGATGACCTTTTTAGGCGTTCGTCCCTGAAGCTGTTTGGCCGTGCGGTCATCGGCCAGGACCATGGTTTCTACTTCGTTCGGCGCAGCGTCAGCTGACACGGAGAATTGGAAGCGGACTTTTCCGTTGAACTGAACCGGGTAGGTGACTTCGGATTCGATCAGCTTTTCCGCATCCCATTTGGGCCATGGGGCCTGGACCACAGAGCCTTCACCGCCAGATTCTTCCCAGAGTTCTTCTGCCAGATGCGGTGCGTAAGGCGCGAGCAGAGCGGCCAAGGGCTGAAGAACAGCACGTTCGTGGGCGCCGGCCTCGGTCAGTTCATTTACAC
>CAXHAW010000282.1:0-3022 GCA_964014525.1 uncultured bacterium | reverse complement strand
ACCTCCAGATCGGCCACTACAGACAGGCACGTCAGGTGCTCCAGTACGCCGGCAAAATCTATCCTGAAAGCCTGTCCTTGCAACTTCGCGATGCTCAGTTGATGGCGGGTTCAGGGGATGTGAAACACGCCATCCCGCGATTGCGCAACCTGTTGGCTTTCGAGCCCTCAAACGACGAGGTTCACTTGACGCTGGCCACGCTCTATGCGCAGACGGACCAGCATCAGGAGGCCATCCACCATTATCGCCAAGCGCTCGACTTGGGGGACAAAGCCTTCCGAGGGGACTTGTTCATCGACATCGCGCTTGAATACGAGAACATGGGGCGCTGGGAGAAGGCCATTGACGTGCTTCGCGAAGCGCTTCGCGAGAACCCCTCCAACGAAACTGCGCTTCACGAACTCGGGTTCTGTTTCGAGACAGTGGGGCGGCATGCAGAATCAGTGGCTGCCTTTCAAGGGTTTGTCGATGCCCACCCATACAGCTGTCCGGGATGGTACAACCTCGGCAATGCCCAGCAGCGAACCGGTGAGTTTGACAAGGCCATCTCATCCTATGAATTTGCCCTTGTCATCGACGAGGAGTTCAGTCCGGCTCTGTTACAGAAGGCCGCCGCGTTGACCATGATGGAGGACTATCTCCAAGCGTTGGAATGCTACCGTGAATCCATCCTGATGGACGCCCCGCAGGCCAACACGTACACGCTGATGGGCGAGTGCATGGAGCGCATGGGCAAGCTCAGCGAAGCGTCTGACTATTACTACTGTGCCCTCGAGCTCGATGGAGAGTTCGCCGATGCCCATGTGGGCCTCGGTGTGGTGGCCGAGATGAAGGAGGATTGGCCTGCCAGTCTGAAGTTTTTTGAAAAGGCCATGGCCCTCGAGCCAGAGAATGTGGAGTATCACCTTTTGCTGGGTGGGATTTTGAGCAAAATCAGCATGCACGACGAAGCGGCCTTGATTTTTGCCAACGCCATTCGCCTTGAACCCAACAACGTCGAGGTGTTCATCGAAGCTGCAGCCAACCTTCAGGCCGATGAGCGTCACAAGGAAGCCCTAGCGCTTTTGGACGGGGTGCCGGATGTGGCCATGCTGGACCCCTTGGTTGTTTGTCGCCGCTTTCAGAGCCTCTATTGTCTCGGACGTCGTCAGGCTGCATTCAGTGTCTTGGATTCAGTTTTGGATAACACACCTGACCTGTGCCCACTTCTGATGAGCACATTCCCCGCCATTGAAGAGGATCCGGACTTCGCGACGCGGGTCATGAACGCCCCCAAGAACCCATGAATTTTCCATTGCCCCATTTGCCCGAGCGCACGCGTGCTCCGAGAACCCATGGTATGACCATGGTAATGGACAAGGGACTCAGCCTTAGACAGGCAGAGGACCTGATAGCCGTGGCAGATGACCGAATCGATTTCCTCAAGTTGGGTTTCGGTACGAGCCTCTTCACGCCTAACCTCAAGGAGAAGATCAAACTCTATAGTGATGCCGGCATGAACGTCTATTGCGGCGGGACACTATTTGAGGCGTTTCTGGTGCGTGATGCCTTGGAGGACTATCTGAAGTTCATCGACGATATGGGCATCGGGTGTCTGGAGATCAGTGATGGCTCCATGGTCATTGAGCACGGGTACAAGTGTGAACTGATTCAGCGCCTCTCCAAGGATTTCAAAGTGCTCTCTGAGGTGGGGTCCAAGGAGGAGGGCATACTCATCTCCCCGGCCAAGTGGATTCGGATGATGCGCAATGAACTCGATGCCGGCTCGGTCAAGGTGATCGCTGAAGCAAGGGAGAGCGGTACGGTTGGCATCTATCGGCCCAACGGGTCTGCCCACACACAGCTCATTCGCAAAATTTTGTCCAAGGTGGCATTGGAGGACATCCTTTGGGAGGCACCTAAAAAGCCCCAGCAGGTGTGGTTCATCAAAGAATTCGGAAGCAACGTCAACTTGGGCAATATCGGTCCGAATGACCTGATTCCGCTCGAATGTCTGCGTGTCGGTCTGCGCGGAGACACCTTCTTTCACTTCCTTCCAGAAAAGCTCAAGCAGGGCGTTCAGCCACAATTGATCGAAGAGGAATGAAGGAAATCGATGTCCACGAGCTCAAGGCTTGGCGCGACCAAGGCAAGGCACACCAGCTGATTGACATCCGCGAGGATCACGAGGTGGAAACCGGACACATGGGGGGTACCCACATCCGCATGGGAGACATTCTCGAGCGCAGGGGTGAGCTGAGTACAGAGGTTCCCGTGGTGCTGCAGTGCCGGTCTGGTGGCCGTTCTGCAGCTGTTCTAACAGCCCTCGAGCAGAATTTCGGCATGGACAACCTATACAATCTCGCCGGCGGAGCCCAAGCTTGGGCAGCCCATATCGACTCGAGTCTGGAAGTGGCCTGATGGCGTCGCGCTCCACCAAGCAGTGGCTGGGCTTGGGCCTTCGCGGAATGGCGATGGGCGCAGCGGACCTCGTCCCGGGTGTCAGTGGCGGCACAGTGGCGTTTATTGTTGGCATCTATGAGGAGCTCTTGACCACCATTGGCAACCTTGGTGTGGGAACCCTTCGCTCCGTATTCAAGGAAGGCCCAATTCAAACTTGGCGCAGTTACAATCTCGGTTTCCTCGCTGCACTTGTTCTCGGCATGGCGACCACAGTGGCGATGCTGGCTGGACTCTTGCACCACCTTCTCGCTGCCCATCCGGTGTTGCTGTGGGCGTTCTTTTTTGGGCTCGTCTCGGCCAGCGTGCCGTTCATGCTGCGCGAAATCCATGGTGATAATCGGAACTCGGCGGCGTGGGCCCTGTTGCTCATTGGTGCGGGCATGGCTTGGTGGCTGACTGGGCTTCCACCCCTTGTTCAGAGCGATGCGCCGCTCTTTTTGTTCTTTTCCGGCGCCATCGCCATCTGTGCGATGATTCTGCCAGGCATCAGCGGCTCCTTTATCCTTGTGCTGCTCGGCGCCTATTCGGCAGTCATCGGGGCGCTCAAGGGCCTTGATCTCATCCGCATCGCCGCCTTTGT
>CAXHAW010000281.1:0-3033 GCA_964014525.1 uncultured bacterium | reverse complement strand
CTGCTGTGCACTCTCCAAAGCAATATTCCAAAGTTGTTGCAGCGGAGACTGGGGTGAGCAGACGGTCGTTGAAATTGTTGGGGTCTCCACAATCATCACCGTCCAAATTCTCTTTGGTGTTCCAGTCACTGTCCCAACCTGGGCTGTTGAAGAACGCCCAATATCCGGTCGTGCCTTCTTCCAAGTCGAGCGTTGTGGACCAATTGTTGTCTCCATTGTCGGTCAACGCAACAGCGTTGGAACCGCCGAGGAATCCACCGCCGATGTACATGCCATTGTCTCCCACCGTGATGTTGTCGGTGTTGACGGAGAAGGTGACAGCGTGGGTCACAGGGCCAGCAGGCTCGCAGGATTGAGCCTCTCCATTGATGGAAACTGAACTGAAAGCAATGTCGCCACTGCTGAATTGAATTTTGACGGATCGGTCGAAACCAACACCAGCAACCGTAACGGGGTTGGAGCCCAAGGTCATGGCCTGAGCAGGTCCGTTAAACCAGTTGCCATTGGCTGTGGTCTTTGCCACGCGATAGTTGGCACCTCCATCGGGGAGAGAAGTGACCACCATGTCCATGGTTTGCGCATTGGAGCTACCGCCATCCTCTGGCGTGGTGAGCGTCAAGGCATGGGTCCAAGTTGCGTTTGGACCGTCGGCAAACAATTCGGGACAAGCTGAAAGTGCTGTTCCAGGCTCCGCAGCGGGGGCGCATTGTGTGTCCTCTTCTCCATTGAGGATGAGCGAGTCAAATCCGATCGCTCCGCTGGAGAATTGAATTTTTACAGCCCTGTCGAAGCCGACACCAGCAATGGTTGCGCCATTCGAACCCAAATCCAGCGCTGTGGAAGGGCCAAAGAAGGAGCTGCCGTTGGCCGTGGTCTTAAAGACACGGTAGTTGGCCCCTCCATCGGGAAGGGAGGTGACGTGAATCTGGAACGACTGAGCAGCAGAGCTGTTGTCATCATTGACGGTTGTGAGCGTCAAGACATGGGTCCAGGTGTCGTTAGGGCCATCGGCGAAAAGGTCGCACTCGGCAATGGTCGATTGGGCGGCCAAGCCGGCCCAAGAAAATGCGCAGACGAGCATCAAAGCGCGCGCAACGCAGGAGGTGTTTGGTGTAAGCATAACAGTATGAACAGGTTCTCAGTGTACAAAATACACCGAGACGTGCTCAGATTCCCCGTGCGCAACGGACCAATTTGTAGACGTAGGCTATAACACACTGATATCAGGTATGAATGTCCTTTTCTCACCAATCTGTTGGCGTTCACCGGATTGTTTTCTGTAAATTCGCAGTCGCTTTCCGAGAAGGAGGACGATAACGGAGAGGTGGCAGAGTGGTAATGCAGCAGCCTGCTAAGCTGTGACCGATTTTTTGGTCCCCGAGTTCGAATCTCGGTCTCTCCGCTCACGAAGCCCGGCCCCAGTGGTCGGGCTTTTTCGTTCTCTGCTGCATCTAGGGGCATGGGTTGGGTAATCCGGTGCGCACACGGGGGTCAATTGTGCATTGCCCGTCAGCACTCCTGATTACTTTAGTACCACGGCTGGGACCCCATTCGGGGAACCATGTTCTGCAACACAACACTTCCGAAATGAACTTTGATCCGATGGCGGACGCTGCCAAGTGTCCCTTTCTCAACGGTGAGCTCAACCACGGTGCCGGAGGGGGCACCCGCAACAGCGATTGGTGGCCCAACCAGCTCAACCTGAATATCCTTCGCATGCACTCGCCGATGTCCGACCCCATGGGCGGTGACTTCGATTATGCCAGTGCATTCCAGAAACTAGACCTGGCCGCAGTCAAGGCGGACTTGGTCAAGGTTATGACCGATTCCAAGGAATGGTGGCCCGCTGACTGGGGGCACTACGGCCCCTTTTTCATTCGCATGGCATGGCACAGCGCGGGAACCTATCGGATCAGTGACGGCAGAGGCGGTGCCGGAGCGGGAATGCTCCGTTTCGCTCCGCTCAACAGCTGGCCAGACAACACCAACCTCGACAAGTCTCGACGCCTCCTTTGGCCCATCAAGCAGAAGTATGGTGCTTCCATCAGTTGGGCGGACCTCATGATCTTGACAGGCAACGTTGCGCTCGAGAGCATGGGCTTCGATACGTTCGGGTTTGCCGGGGGACGCGCCGACGTCTGGGAGCCTGAGGAGGACGTGTACTGGGGATCGGAGGCCGAGTGGCTCGCCGACAAGCGTTACAAGGGAGAGCGTGAGTTGGAAAACCCGCTGGGGGCCGTTCAGATGGGGCTCATTTACGTTAACCCTGAGGGGCCGAACGGAAACCCTGACCCTCTCGCTGCCGCCCGTGACATCCGCGAGACCTTTGGCCGCATGGCCATGAACGACGAGGAAACCGTTGCGCTCATCGCCGGCGGCCACACCTTTGGCAAGACCCACGGCGCCGCCGATCCAGGGGAGTATGTGGGTGCCGAACCTGCTGGCGCCACGATTGCCGAGCAGGGCACGGGGTGGAAGAACACCTTTAACACCGGGGCCGGCCCCGATACAATCACCAGTGGCTTGGAAGGCATTTGGACCCAGAAGCCGACTGAGTGGACCAACCTGTACTTCGAGAACCTGTTCGGTTTTGACTGGGAGTTGAGCAAGAGCCCGGCGGGTGCCCAGCAATGGGTTCCCACCCAAGGTGGAGGAGCTGGAACCGTGCCAGACGCGCACGACAGCACCAAGTCACATCAGCCCACGATGCTGACCACGGACTTGAGTCTGCGTTTCGACCCAGCATACGAGAAGATTTCCCGCCGCTTCCTCGAGAACCCAGACCAGTTTGCAGACGCCTTTGCCCGTGCTTGGTACAAGTTGACGCACCGCGACATGGGGCCGGTCGCCCGTTACTTGGGTTCAGAGGTTCCCTCGGAGACGCTGTTGTGGCAGGATCCTGTGCCCGCAGTGGACCATGCCTTGATTGATGAAGCCGATGTCACCAAACTCAAAGCGGATATTCTCGCTTCAGGCTGCTCAGTGAGCTGTCTCTTATACACATCTGACGCTGCCGACGATCCTACCTGTGTA
>CAXHAW010000280.1:0-3061 GCA_964014525.1 uncultured bacterium | reverse complement strand
ACACAGGTAGGATCGTCGGCAGCGTCAGATGTGTATAAGAGACAGGTTGCTGATCTCCGTCCTGTTGCTGCTCCCCGTCCTGTTGCTCCTCTCCATCCTGTTGCTGATCTCCGTCCTGTTGCTGCTCCCCTTCCTGTTGCTGCTCTCCGTCTTCCTGCTGCTCTTCGTCTTGACCTTCTTCCTGCTCCTGCTCCTGCTCCTGCTCCTGCTGAAGCAGGGCCTTGGCCAATGCCAGATTGTAGTGCGTGTCAGCATCTCTTGGGTCCAGCCTGAGGGACTGCATGTAAGCTTCTACGGCACCTGAGGCATCTTCATTGGCGAGAAGAAGGTTTCCAACGTTGTTCCAAGCGTCTGCTTTCTTGGCAGGGTCTTCTGCTTCTGAAACGGCGTGTTGGAATGACCGAAGGGCCTCCTCGGTTTTGCTGTCGGATGCGAGTGCAAGGCCTCGGTTCATGGCGAGCTCTCCGGGGTTTGCGCCCCGCCATCCGCGGGCAGCAGAAAATAAGCTGTCAGCAGCTGAAAAGTCACGGTTTTCCATGGCTTCGGATCCCGCTACAGCCTCCCGCTTGCTCCCTGTTTTGCCTGTTTGCGACATCAGTTTCGGGCTGCTTCCGAAAAGCAAAAGACACATGACAGAACCCAGAAGACGAACCTTTCGGGTGGGCCACCCCCCTTCAATCAGCAGGAGAAGAAAACCGACAAGGAAGAAGCTTGCATACTGGTGTCGATAATCCGTGTAGGAGACCGTATTGCCTTGTCCTTTTTCCATCAAGTCAAGGCTGGATAGGAAAGGGTCGAGATCTACAAATCCGCGGTTTGCCCGAACGTAGGTGCCCTTGCCTGCTTCCGCCATGGCCACCAGCATCCGCTCGTCCAAAGTGGACACAACGGGTTGCCCTGACCCATCTGTTTTGTATCCTTTTGATCGGCCATAGCGGTCATATTCTGGGATAGGGCCCCCGGCTTCTGACGCCATTCCGATGGTGTGAACTGTGATGCCCAGTTCTGCTGCTTCAGATGTTCTGGCCAGCGCATCGCCCTCGTGGTTTTCCCCATCCGTGATGATCAGGACCACCTGACCGGCTTTGCTCTCTGAATCGAAAGAGTCTGCCGCAAGGGCCAAAGCAGACCCGACTGCAGTGCCTTGAAGCGGAACGGTTTCAGTACCAATGGCATCGAGAAACAGCTTCACAGCGGCCAGATCCTGGGTCAACGGAGCCTGCACATAGGCTTCTCCGGCAAACACAATGAGGCCGACCCTGTCGCCATCCAATTGCTGTACCACACGTTCTAGACTTCGCTTTGCGAGGTCAAGTCGGGAAACGCCCACATCCTCGGTGAGCATGGAGCGGCTCACATCCAAGGCAATCATGATGTCGACCCCCTCTGATTCCATCTCCTCCATTCTGGTTCCCCACTTGGGGTCCATCATTCCCATGGCCAGCATGGCAATTGCGGTTCTCCACACCAGAAACTTCCAGACAGCTTGACGGGGTCTTGCATTGGGCCACAGGGAGCGACTGAGCTCAATTTCGGTGGCATCGACCATTCGACGCTGCTTCCATCGGTAATGTCCAGCGAAAAGAACCAATCCAACAGGGGCAATGATCAATGCGGGCCAGGCTCCCGGAAAATGGAGGTCAAGTTGGGGGGCGACCTTTCTCAACAGGACAACCACAGCCATAACAGCAGACCAAAACACCAGTTCGAACAGGGCCAGGCCTGTCAAGTGTGCGAAGACCTTGTATGTGCGCGATGAGGTGCTCATGGCAGGTTTCGCAAAAAGACGTGACGAAGTGTGGCCTCTGTGGCCAGGCAAATCAAGGCGAGCCAACCGATAAACGGGAACTCTTCTGTTCGCTTGTTGTAGCGGAAGACATTGAATCGGGTTTTCTCCAAGTCGTCAATTTCCGTGTAGATCTCCCTCAGCTTTTCTCCGCTCGTTGCCCGGAAATAGCGGCCTCCTGTTTCCTCTGCGATGGCCTTGAGGGTCGGCTCGTCAATGTTGACTTCAACCCAATCGTAGATGTAGCTGCCATCCGGTCGCTTTCTTACCGGGCTCTTTGCGCGGCCTATGGTGCCGACTCCCACTGTGTAAACCCGGATGGATTCAAGCCTTGCGAGTTGGGCTGCGTCTTGAGGTTCAATTTGCCCCGCGTTGTTTTCGCCATCGGTGATGAGGATGACCACCTTGCTTTTGACATCGCTGTTTCGGAGGCGATTCACAGCAGTCGCTAGGCCCATTCCAATCGCGGTTCCACCTTCGACGCGGCCGGTCTCCAATGCGTTCAAGCCGTCTTGCACCACGCGGTGGTCCGTGGTCAGGGGGACTTGGGTAAAGCTTTCTCCTTCGTAAACCACGACGCCCACCCGGTCAAAAGGCCTGTCCTCTACAAATTCCTTTGCCACAGATTTGGCAGCTTCGAGACGATTGGGTCTGAAGTCCTTACTCAACATGCTGGCGGACGCGTCCATTGCAATCACGATGTCGATGCCCTCCCGCGTCATGTTTTCTATGCTGGATGAGCTTTGCGGACAGGCCATCACAAACAAGATGAGTCCCAGAGCCAGTGTTCTGAGGCCATCCGGCAAAAGGGGAATCCATTGGTCCCTCTTTGGGGGGGACAAATCCAGATGGCGAAGGTTGATTCGAAAGGTGGGGGCGGCCATGGGAGCGGCAACGCGCCACAGGCTCCAGGCACCAATGGCGAATCCCCACCAGAAAGAAGCGGGGGTTGCCCATTCGAACCTGCGGTCTAGTAGCAAAAACAAGGACACCAAAATGAGCCAGGCCATCCCCTGAGCAGCCGCTTGCTTCAGTCTGGCACCCATTTTTCCGGGGTGTGTCCACCTACCCATGAGGCTCCGTTTTTTGATCGTGATCTGGGTCCTTCGGTGCGGATCGAAGGACCCACTCGATCGCCTGTTTCACAGCGTGCGCGTGAGCATCGTAGGCCATGCTTTGCTTGGCGAACTTCACCAGGTCGGATTGGCGCAGCATTGTTACCAGCCATTGGGCGCCACCCGGATCTAGGCCCCGAATGGCTGAGCCTTGGAGGTG
>CAXHAW010000279.1:0-3065 GCA_964014525.1 uncultured bacterium | reverse complement strand
GCTGAGTTCAAAATAAAATTAAGTTCAGCTTATTTGATTTTTAGTCTTGCCTAAAAATTGAGTTGCTCTGCTCTAATTTTGCGCCATGCCAACGGTTTCTGTCGAGAACTATCTCAAGGCCATTTTGCATTTGCACGAGGAGGGCAAAGCGCAGGTCAGCACGACTGAATTGGCGGGCCAAGTGCGCGCCACGCCGGCGAGCACGTCGGCGATGTTGAGGAAGCTGGGCGATAAGGGCTGGGTCACCTACCGGAGATACCACGGCGTCCACCTCACAAGCGAGGGGCGTCGCATCGCCATGAACATCCTACGGCGTCATCGCCTTTGGGAGTGCTTTTTGGTCGATCATTTGGGATTTGAATGGGACGAAGTCCATGAGATCGCAGAAGAACTCGAGCACGTTGACAGCCGGGACTTGACAAACCGTTTGGACGCGTTCCTTGGATTCCCCAAGCTGGATCCACATGGTGATGCCATTCCCGGTCCAAACGGCAGGTTTCGTTCGGTGGCGGCCCGCACGCTGTTGTCTGAGGCGCCAAGGGGTCTGGAGTTGGTTGTGGTGGGTGTTGTTGATGGCAGAGATTCATTTCTCCGACATCTCGGCATTCTCGGCATTGCCTTGGGCACGCGGATGACCTTGGAGACCCGCCATGTCTTTGATGGCAGTTTAGAGGTCCGTTTTTCGAAATCTGGTGATGCTCAGATCTTGACGCCATCGGTGACCGCCCGTCTCTGGGTAGACCAGAGCAATCCAGAACCCATTATCGTCTTCCCAGAGCCGGAAGACGAAGAACCCAATACCGGATACCCAAGTGTCTGAAATCGAATCCTTTTTTATTGAGATGGGCCCCGTCGGGGCTGCTTTGATCGCCACGTTGTTCACTTGGTTGATGACGGCAGCAGGTGCCTCATTGGTGTTCTTTTTCAAGGAATTGCACCGGAGACTGTTGGACGGCATGCTCGGTTTTACCGGGGGGGTGATGGTGGCTGCGAGCTGCTTTGGGCTGTTGATTCCCGCCATCGACATGGCGGGGGGCGAAGGCCTGGCCAGTGTGACCCCGGCGGCCATTGGCTTTATCGTCGGGGCGCTGTTCCTCTTTGCTTTGGACAAATTGACACCGCACCTGCACATCAACTTCGATGAAGGGGAGGCGGAAGGCCCCAAGACCGATTGGCATCGAACCACACTGTTGGTCATGGCCATCACGCTTCACAATATTCCTGAGGGCTTGGCGGTTGGGGTTTTGTTTGGTGGAGCTGCTGCGGGCTTGGAGGGGGCCACGATCGGTGGTGCAATTGCCTTGGCTTTGGGCATCGGCATACAGAACTTCCCGGAGGGCGTGGCCGTGAGCATGCCCCTTCGCAGACAAGGAGTCTCTCGAAAGCGTTCTTTTTGGTTTGGCCAACTGAGCGCCATTGTGGAGCCTGTGGCAGGTGTGGTGGGGGCCATTGCCGTGCTCACGATTGAGCCTATGCTCCCTTATGCATTGGCCTTTGCGGCGGGTGCCATGATTTATGTGGTGGTTGAGGAGGTCATCCCCGAGACGCAAAGGGACAAGTACACCGATGTGGCGACGCTCGGTTTCATCCTCGGCTTCGTCGTGATGATGGTTCTGGATGTTGTCTTGGGGTGAGCGTTACAGCGCCCTGACCGTTGTTTCAATCGCGTCTTCAAGGTTCTTTCCCCCGAAGCGTCCCGAGCTCATCAGCAGGAAGACAGAATTTGGTTTCGCGGCCGCCTTGGTCGCTTCCAACAGTGCCCCGTGGTCGTCTACCACGTGCAAGTCCTTCCTCTGGAATGCCCTGCGTACTGTTTCTACATCCAGTGGTGGCAGCCGCTTGTGTTCGAGCACTGAGGGCGAATAGCAGACCCAGGCTTCGTCTGCGGAATCTAAGGCGCCAGCGTATGTGGGCAGGAACTCGGGATTCAGGCTGGAGAAGGTGTGCAGTTCGAGAATGGCGATCAGTTTTCTGTCGCCAAACTGGTCGCGCACGGAGTTTGTCGTGGCCTTCACTTTGGAGGGGGCATGGGCAAAATCGCGGAAGACGGTGCATCGTTTTTCGGGCATGTCGCGCGCCCGTTCCAGTCTGCCGGCCGCGCCCTTGAAATCTTGGACGGCACCGAGGAAATCTGCCCTTGAAACGCCCCAGGCCTCAGCCAGCTTCATTGCGCCAGCCAGGTTCAAGGCGTTGTGTGTCCCCACCAGTTGCAGTGGGGTCGTTACCCCGTCTATGCGAACTTGCAGGGTGCCGTTTTCCATGCTGAATTCGGGTGTGCCATAGGGGACCCAATGGATGTCGGGGCGTTCCGGCAGGATGGTGGTCACAGCGCGCGCGAGTTCATCGTCTTCTTCGCACCACACGACGGTTCCGTTCGGCTCCACCTTGCGGAGGTATTCGCAGAATTGCTCGCGGTAGAAGTCGGGGTTGGGGAAGACGTTGATGTGGTCCCATGCGATGCCGGTGAGGATGGTCAGGTGGGGACGATACCAATGAAACTTGGGTGTCCTGTCCACAGGGGAACTTAGGTATTCATCGCCTTCGAGGAGCATGTCTGGGGCGTCGGTGATTTGCACCATTCGGTCGAATCCCGTCAGTTGTGCCCCCACCATGTAGTCCGGTGTCCTGCCCAATCGGTTCATCACATGGAGGAGCATGGCCGTGATGGATGTTTTTCCATGGCTTCCGGCCACCACCACGCGCTGTTTGTCTAGGGCTGCATGATAGAGGTATTCGGGATAGCTGACCACATCGACCCCGAGTTTGGCGGCTTGGGCAAGTTCAGGGTTGTCTGGGTGGGCGTGCATTCCGAGGATGACCTTGTCCAGATCGGTGTGGATTCGATCTGGATTCCAACCCATCGTATCAGGGAGGAGTCCGGCTGCTTTTAGTCGGCTGCGGCTGGGGTCGTGGATGGCGTCGTCTGAGCCTGTGACGCAGTGACCTTGGTGGTGCAGGGCGAGGGCATGGTTGTGCATGGCGGCACCACCGATGGCGATGAAGTGGACGTTCATGGGGATGGAGAGTGGGTCAGTCTGGCTGCGGCCACGGTGCAGGGCATGGGG
>CAXHAW010000278.1:0-3099 GCA_964014525.1 uncultured bacterium | reverse complement strand
AGCACTTGGGTCGCCCGGGCAACCGGCTTCCTCGGGGGAGAGGGAGGGTCCGACTCTACTCAAATTGACTTTGCACTCCAGGCCATCCACGAAGGAGGACTGCTGCCTCAAGGACCCGCATCAGGGGTCAGCCGAAACGCCATGCCGGTGGCCTATGCGGACATGATTTATGCATTCATCATCGAAGAGTGGGGCCTCATTCTCGGCGGGTTCGGGTTGGTGCTGCTGTATCTCATTCTCTTTTCAAGGGCCATCAGAATTGGCACCCGATGCCCCCGCCCCTTCGGAAGTCTACTCGCCATTGGACTTGGCCTCATGCTGACCCTACAGGCCTTGGTCAATATGGGCGTCGCCGTTCAGTTGTTGCCGATGACAGGGCAACCGCTCCCTCTCGTCTCCATGGGCGGCACGTCTATTGTCGTCACCTGCATCGCCCTTGGCATGATTCTGGCCGTCAGCCGTTCCCTGACCGACCCGGAAGCCGCAGAACCCATTGACATCCATGGACCGCGGCACGCCAAGTCGCTGGAACCACAAAAGGCCACCAGAAGCGCACATGCCTGATTCATCTCTGCGCGTGCTCATCTCCGGAGGAGGAACCGGCGGACACATCCACCCAGCCCTTGCCATCGCCGAAGCGCTCAAAGCGAGCAGACCCGATGTCATCATCGAGTTCGTCGGAGCCAGAGGGCGCATGGAAATGGAACGCGTGCCCGCTGCTGGACACGTCATCACCGGCCTTCCCATCACTGGAATTGACCGCAGGATGTCCCTCAGGAACCTGCTTTTCCCATTCCGACTCGGGCGTTCTCTTTGGATTAGCCGTCGCATCATCCGCCGATTTCGGCCCGATGTGGCCATCGGAGTCGGGGGCTTCGCCAGTGGTCCACTGCTGTGGATGGCCGCCAAGGCCGGCATACCAACGGTCATCCAAGAACAAAACGGATTCCCCGGCATCACCAACCGACTGTTGGCCCAGCACGTGAATCGAGTGTGTGCCGGATTTCCTGGACTGGAGCGTTGGTTTCCGGCAGATAAAATCACCGAAACAGGAAATCCACTGAGGTCAGGGTTAATTGACCGCCTCAGCAGCAACCCAAAACAAGGCTCGGGCACTGCAGAGGCACGAAACCACTTTGGACTTGATCAAAACAAGCCCGTATTGCTCGTTTTGGGTGGAAGCCTCGGCGCAGCCAGCATGAACAGTGCCGTGCGACACCTTCTTGAGTCGGGCCCTTTGGAGAACATGGGGTTCCAAGTCCTCTGGCAGTGCGGCAGTCGCTATGCCAACCAACACATAGAATGGGCAAAGGCACACGGTGATCAAGGGGTCCAAGTTTTCGGATTTATCGACCGCATGGACCTGGCCTACGATGCCGCCACCATCATTGCCAGTCGCGCTGGGGCGATGTCCATTGCCGAACTGGCATTGGTGGGCAAACCCACCCTTCTCGTGCCCTCCCCTCACGTTGCAGAGGACCATCAAACAAAAAACGCACGTTCCGTGGTCGACCGTCATGGGGCCATTCTCATTGCAGACGACCAGATCGTCCAGACCCTCGGCAAGGAGGTCCAGGCACTTCTGGAAAACAGGGAAACCTCCATGGCCCTGTCCCGTGCCATGGCGCAGACCGCAAGGCCAGATGCAGCAGACCGCGTCGCCAATGCAGTGCTCGACGTCGTGTCATCCGAAGCGCCGAAAGGATGAAGAACCAAAAACTGTACTTCCTCGGCATTGGCGGCATTGGAATGAGTGCATTGGCACGGTGGCATCACCACCATGGCGCCACAGTGGCGGGGCACGACAGGACGGCAACTGACCTGACCGAAAAACTGAAAGCAGAAGGCATCCCCGTGGACACTTCCGGCGACCCGAATGCCCTGCCACCTGAACTGCGTTCCGATCTCAAGCAAGGACGCAATGACCACTGGACCATCGTTCGCACACCTGCCGTTCCAGATGACTTTCCTCTCCTGATCCAACTCAGGGACGCCGGATTTTTGATAGTCAAACGCGCAGAACTTCTGGGGCAACTCACGAATGGACGCCCCCTCCTTGCCGTCGCCGGAACCCACGGAAAGACCACCACATCGACCCTCCTCGCCCATCTTCTTCAACAAAACGGCACGCCAACAGAGGCTTTTCTAGGCGGCATCTCCAAAGCCACTGGGTCCAACCTGCTTCTGTCCGACCCAAGTCAAGAAGCGCCCTGGACAGTGGTTGAAGCCGATGAATTCGACAGGAGCTTTCTCACGCTGCACCCCCGACACGCGGCCATCACATCCGCTGACCCGGACCACTTGGACATCTACGGCACGGCCAACGCCCTCCATGCAGCCATGATCCAATTCGCCAAACAAGTGGACACTGGAGGGCTGATCCTTCACCGTCAAGTGGCCCAGGCCCTCACCGGCTCTGACCATGCGGACTCCATGCCTGAACACACCCTCTACGGCATGCTGGAGCCAGACCAACCCCTTCCCGATGGATGGGCTGCAGGCTACACATCTCCATCCAGCACCATGGGCAAATCAACCTTTACAATGCACTTGGCCGGGCACGCACCCATGGACATCACTTGGCCAATGCCTGGGGCGCACAACGCAGCCAATGCCAGCGCTGCTGCCGCCTTGGCAATGCGTGCAGGGCTCAAGCCGGAATCCGTGCGCAGGGGGTTGACTGCGTTTCCCGGAATCGCCCGACGCTTCGAAGTGCGGCATCACACCGGTGACCTTACGGTCATTGACGACTACGCCCACCACCCAAGCGAAATCGAAAGCACCATCGCCGCCACCCGTTGCGCCTATCCAGGGAGACGGGTGGTCGGGGTCTTCCAACCTCACCTCTTCTCAAGAACCCGAGACTTCCTCAAAGGCTTTGCTGCCGCCCTGTCCAATCTGGATCACTGCCTCCTCCTTCCCGTCTATGCGGCACGTGAAAAACCAATCCAAGGAGTGGATGCACAGGCCGTTGGGGAAAAGATGGTAGGGTGCCCGGTGGAATGCCCCGCGGAAAGCCAGTTTTTGGATGTTCTGGAAAGATGTGAGCCAGAGGTGTTGCTCTTCATGGGCGCCGGGGACCTTGACCGTTGGGTTGAC
>CAXHAW010000277.1:0-3105 GCA_964014525.1 uncultured bacterium | reverse complement strand
GATCACGAAGAATCCGAAGACCAGCTGCTCGCCAAAAAAGCGTTCATGCACCTCTGATGGGCAAGGTTGGCATTTGCCTTTTCGTTTTTGGCTTTTTGATTTGGGAGGTCCGAGGTCAATCCGAGGCTGGGCTTGCCGCACTGCATTCGGGTTTGGCCCATTGTGACGGACAGGATTGCAAGGACATCAGCGACTCGCTTGCTTCTGATTTAGAGCGGCTCCTGCTTCAGCCTGAGGCTTGGGAAGGCCTGTCGGCCAAAACTCAATTCATGGCCACCGTAGAGTCAGCGGACGGAAGGCTCAAAGTGCTGACGTGGAATTGGCCCCATGAGGACAGGACGTCGAGTTATGCCGGGCTGATTGCCTTTCGGGATGCCGAAGACGCCAATGTCGAATTCACCCGCCTCCACGACCCGAGCAGTGCCGACCGGCCAGAGGAAGACCGCATTCTCAAGCCCGAAGACTGGAATGGCGCCCTGTATTATGCCATCGTTCCCGATGCCGTAGACAAAGACGTTTGGCTGATGCTGGGCTGGGACGATGCAGACGCGCAGGTCAACCGAAAGGTGATTGAGCCCATCCGCATCGCAGCCAAGGGCCCTCGGTTTGGTGCCCCCATGCTGCAATCACCGACAGGCATGCGGCGCAGACACGTGCTTGAATATGCCGATGCCGTGCAAGCCTCGCTTCGCTACCAGGCCGAAGCCAAGGGCCGAGATGGACATGAACAGCGCCTGGTGTTCGACCACTTGGCTCCGCGTGAGCCTCACCTCTCCGGCATTTCGGCTTACTACGGACCGGACATGACCTTTGACGCATACGTGCCACAGAAAAGAGGCGCGCCTTGGGTGCTTCAAGAAGATGTAGGCGCCGCACAGACCTTGTCAAAAGATCGACCCTTCGTCGACCCTCGGCCACGAAACGCACCCCGCAACCGGCGCTGAGCCCGTGTTCGCGTCGTATCTTACCTCTATGGCTTACCGCACCGCTCTTGTCTTGATGGCCGCTTTGGCCTCGGCCCCAGCCCTCCATGCCCAAGTCACGACTGACGAGCTCATCACTGAGGTTTATGGTGGCCCGATAGCGCGCCCTGACGGGTATGAATTCAGTCATGTGATTCACTACGATCTCGTGCAAAGGGTCGACGGTGGAGAAGGGCGCCCACCTCGGCGAATTGAGGGGAATATGGACCTCTACTTCACGCCAGGGGACAGTGCCTATGCCCGCGTGATGGAACATGAAGAGGTCCAAATGACGAGCATCGGAGACTTGAGAATGTCCATGCGATTCAGCCTGAATGATCTCGGGGTCGTCAAGTTGGGCACGGAAGCGAGCATGCATGAATCGATGACCGACACCCTCCAAGTGATGCGGGTCTCTGGAGACAGAGAAATCGATGGGCGAATGAGCGCACATTATTGGTTCGAAGACGGCACCCGAATCGATGAAATATGGGCTGACAGCGAATCCAACGAAATGGAAAACGCCATCGGTCGGCTGTGGCCCCGATTCGAACCCGGCTTCCAATCCTTGGCGACAGGCACCTATGAAGGGCTTGCCACACGCTGGATTTCCACCGACACACGATTCAGCCGTGAGCCTAGACTTGTTCTGGAATTCAAGGGCATCGAAGAATTGGAGCAACCCATCGAAATCTCGATGGAGGGTTTCACCTTCCCCATCAGCGAAGGTGAGATGATGCGCCGCCGACTGGATGCCGAGCGCCAATAATCAAGCACCCGAAAAGCGCACCTCCGTGGCGCCGTGTCCATACTTTCTTGGGTCTCCCTCCCGACACGTGCACTGGGGCCAAAACGAGGTCAAAGCATCTCGGATTTCCTGACGCAAACGCCCCTGTCCAACCCCGTGAATGAATATGATTCGCGGTATCCGCTTTTCATCCGCCCTTCGCATCATTCGGTCAAAATGCTCCATCTGCAAGGTGAGCATTTCGTGGGGTGAAACGGAATCCCGACCACCCGTGAGAACGTGGTAGTGCAAATCGACCTCCATGTGCTCATCACGCTTGCGCATGTTGGTCGCGTTGGGGTTTCGATACTTGACGTCGAAATCCTTTTGGGCCGACTTGAGCACAGTTTCGTCCACATTGCGCTCGAGCAACTCCCCCTTGCTTATTTCCTTTGATGCGTATGCGCGGGCCTCTTCGGCAGCATTGGGCATGGGCAAGCATTCCCTTGAAGCCAGTTCCGTTGGAAATCCATCCGCGTCTTCCACAACGAGCACGCCGCCGCCGTCCTTCACTTCAAGGACTACACCTTCGCCCGACTGATGAAGAAAACGAACGCGATCGCCAATGGAAAACTGATGGGGCATGAGGACAAAGTAAATTGCACCGTGCCGAAGTTGTTCCAACAGCCCCCCTCACCTTTTCCCCTTCTTGTCCTGTTCGCCCTGATTTTCACCAAAGGGATGGTCGGTCAAGAGGTGTTGGATACGAACTCCGTCCCGGCCTCCTTTCGGCCATACGTGCACCTTCTGGGCTCTGCTGAAGTCGTCGCTCCCGCGGACGGTCCGAATTGGAGGGCCATGGACATCAAGGCCTACGATGAGGACCGAAAGAAATACTTGGAGCTGGAAGACATGGTGCTCAAGATTTGGCCTCGGGTTCAAATTGTCACGGTCATGCTGGACACACTCCAGCCCTCATTTCTGGCGGGAATCGAAGCCGTACCAGCGGACACCCTCCAGGCCCATCGGCAAGAAGTGAAAGAAGGCCAGGCGGAAGCCAAGGCAGAGAGGAAGGCCGAAAAGAAGGAACAGAAGGCACGCAAAAAGGCCGAACGCCGGGAAGGAGGAGCAACCATCAACGAAGACGTGGACGAGGAGGAAGACGGCTCCGTATCGCTCACCATAGGCGGTGACTCCGATGGGCCAGACACCCTCTTTATGCCGGACATCGATTGCTGGCTTGCCATGCAGCAAGAAGATGGCTACAGCAGGACCGACAGCCTCAACGACGAGGGCTGGCGCATGCTGGTGGAGGATGAAGACGCCGGAAGTGAACTGGGCATGAAGGAGGGTTTCCTGTTGGTCCACCTGCTCGACCGGCAAAACCCAGGCATGCTCGACTTCGCCAATGAATAC
>CAXHAW010000276.1:0-3116 GCA_964014525.1 uncultured bacterium | reverse complement strand
ACAAAAACAGGGTTTACCGGGTCAGATATGTCAATGAATGCCGTCCCGTTGACCCTCCCGAGCAACACGTATTCTGTGCCGTCTGTGGGGTCCACCCAACCCCAAATGTCGTTCATGTCGCTGCCTCCGACTTCATTTCTTGGCATGAAGGACATGAGGTCCACATTGTCGCATGGGTAGCCTCCGGCGACCCCATTGGCGCAGGGGGTTTGGCCCTGGGTGATGGTGGTCAACACAATGAGGGTCGGGAGCAGAAGGAGGCGGTTCCAAAGCATGACGCGAAGGTAATTGGAGATGGAACGCAGCCCTGAAGAATGGGCTTGAGTGTCGCCGGGATTACCGAATAATCTGGACGGTGCCCGTCTCTGCGTGGCGGAAGCCCACCAGGTCTCGGTAACGCACCCGCCAGGTGTACATGCCGTCTTGAACGAAGTGTCTTCCCCCTTGCACTTCACCGAGCCAGGGCTGGTCGGGGTCGTCTGTCCACCAGATGACTTGGCCCCAGTGGTTGTAGATGTCGATGTGGTATTCGGTGACACCAAGTGCAGAGGGCTGCCAAACGTCGTTGATGTGGTCTCCGTCCGGTGTGAACGCACTTGGCGCAAAGAAAATGGTGCCGTTGACCACCACCTCGGCTGCTGCCGTGGCCACGCAGCCGTATGGACTGACCACGGTTTGGACGATGTCAAACGTGCCGCCGTCACTGAAGATGTAGTTGCCGTCAGCACTCCCCAAGCTTCCCCCGTCAGACATCCAGTAGCTCACGTCGGCATTGGCTTGCGCCGTTGACGTGAGGTAGACTTGAGGTGTCAAGAGGTCCACCACCTGAGGGTCCACATCGAATCCGGCTTGAGGTGGAGGAAATACGGTGACTTGGTCGGGCAAGGAAAAGGAAAGTTCAGCCGGGCAATTGCCTGTGGAGACAACGTCCACCTCGATGCTGTAGGTCCCCGTTTGTTGGAAGAGGTGGGCCGGTGTGTCTTGCAGGCTGGAGGTCCCGTCGCTGAAATGCCAATGGTAATCGAGTGGCCACAATTCCTCCGCGTCTGCGAAGTTGACGGTGAGGGGCTGACACCCTTCCGTCGGCCAAACGTCCACATTGAATGGAGCCAAAACAGGAGGGGAGTCCACGAAGACCGAATCTGTGATGCTGTTTGTACAGCCGATTTCATTCAAGGTGAGCGTGACGGCGTGCATTCCGGGAGATGGGAAATGGATGCTGTCTACGCTCGTTCCACTGCCCTCTCCAGGAACCCCGCTGTCAAACGTCCATGTGTACTCCGGACCGATGAATTGGGCGCCTGAAGCAGAGAAGGCGAAGGCGTTGGTTCCTTCGCATTGTGGAGGAGGGGGTGTGAATTGGGGGTCTGGCAGGTGGACGAGCAAGTCGAAGTCCGCACTGGACAACAGGCACTCCAGTCCAGAAAAGGTGACCTCGAGGACATAGCTTCCCACGTCTTCGAATTGCGCGTCGGTGATGGAGGCAGTGGCTGTCGAAGAAGAAAATCCATTGGGCCCGGACCAACTGTAATTGGCCAGCGATTGTGCGATTGGATTGTTGACGAACTCGGGAACCTCGAGTGCGATTTCGTCTCCAAGACAGGTGGTACCGACGGGTTCGATAAAGACAGGTGGGCATACACCGGTTTGTACGTCCAATGTGGTCACTGCCCCGACGGGACAGCCATTGGCGTCCACAAGGGCGCTTCCCCCCCCATTGGCTTGGCCGTTTCCAGAGATGTCGCCTGCTCCTGAAATGTGTCCCACACCCGTCAGCGTGCCATCGCATTGGAGCAAGAGGCAATCGTCGGTGAGCTGCACTTGAAAGCGAAAGGCAACGCTATCGAGTCCAAGGGGATCGTTGTTCAATAGCCCGCCCTGTTCAGCACCTGCGCCGATCCCGGCCCGCACGCGCACTGTTTTTTCTGTTTCCAGGTATTCTCCGGCATCGTCGCCTTCGGCATCCGTCATTGTTCCGGATTGCGGCCCGGACAGCCAAAACAGTGTGCCCGGGATGTAGTTGGTTCGGATGTCAAGCGTGTCGGTGATTTCCACGTCCACGGCAGCATCTGACCCGAGGTTTTTGCCCACGACGGTGTACTGGAGGATGTCCCCGGGTTCGGCCACGCCACCATTGAGGTCCTCGATGAAGACCGTTGCCTTCAGGTCTGGTTCGTAGACGTCGATGGAAGAGGTGATGGCGTGCAGTGTGATCGACTCTTGGTCTGTTGTGACCCTGATGGTTGCGTCTGTCGCATTGTTGGGGAGGAAGTCATAGTCGCTGTTGTCCGGAATGAAGATGTTGGCGTCGTGTCCGAGGGTGTTGTTGAAAGCAGGCACCCGGAACGGATTCATGGCGCCTCCAGTGCTGTGTGTGCTGTTGAATGCGTTGTCGATGTCGTGTGTCGCATCCTCGATGTACTCGAATGTCCCCGTTCCATTGAGGCCGAGCTGATCTCCATCTGACGCCCGGTCCCCATCATAGGCCACAACACCCAATTGGAAGTCGACCGGCCCTATGGGTGGGGTGAGAAAGCCGGAAATTGGAACATCCACGGTGCTGTTGTTTGCCCCTCCGCTCCAACTGTAATTGATCATGGCGAGACCGTCGAACACGGTCAGGTTGCGCATGGGGTCCAGCGCGTCTTGGTAGACAATGATCAGCACCCAACCGCCCCATGATGAATCGTCTTCATCGGCCACGACATTGGCCACGGTGATGCGGGTGTTGACACTCTGTTCTTGCATCCAGTCTGTGATGTCTGCAAAACAGCAGTAATTGTCGACCCCTGAGACATTGAATTCTGTCTCGGATTCGGCAAGGACATCGGTGTATGCGCTGGCCTCTGTAGACCGAATTTTGACTTGGTCTCGAAAGGCCTCGTTTGGCACGGTTCCGTTTCCGAGTCTGCCTGCCCAATAGAGGCCGGCAAAGCTGATTTCGGCGCAGACGCCCAAGGCCAAGCTGTCCGACGAAGAGCACCACGTATCCGGGTTGGAGTCCCCGTCGAAGTACTGCATGTCATGGTCGTTGTTGTTGTTGATGTCGTCTTGTTGCCACCCTGATAGCGGCATGGATTGTTGGGCTTGTGCGCAGGTGTTTCCCAGGCCACAGT
>CAXHAW010000275.1:0-3130 GCA_964014525.1 uncultured bacterium | reverse complement strand
ATGTAACTCAGGCCTGCAGGAGCGCTGAGCACGAGTTGTTCTTCCTCACAAATGGTCGTATCCGGACCGAGAGAAAATGAGAACGCATCGTCTTCCGCCTCGAGCGTGAAGGAGAGGTTGGCTGAACACCCGTTGTTGTCTTCGAGCGTGACGGAATAGTCGCCCTCGAGAAGCCCATCCAGCAGCGGTCCAGTGCCGACCTCACCCAATACACTTGACCACACAATCTCATAAGGTTCCGAGCCTCCGACGGCGCCGAGGTAAGCTTCTCCATTCGGTAAATCCGGGCACCCGGGTTGTGTGATTTCTATGTCGAGGACAATCGGATCGGGCTCGGTCAACACCACGGAATGGGTCAAGGTATTGCCACAGCTTGTGACGATGGCCGCGGAATAGGTTCCTGATGAAAGACCCGATATCTGCTGTCCTGTAGAGGCATAACCGCTGGGGCCAACCCATGCCGCAGTGTAATCTCCCCCCGTCCCCGAGATGTTCAGAACAATGGTGCCATTGGGCTCGTCCTCTTTGCCGATGGCACACGAAAGTCCCCCGGTAACAGATGTCACTTGAGGCCCGTCTGCCACACTCTCAATGAGAATGCCGGCCTGGCCCCTGGCATCCTGCCACCCGTCGACCTGAATCAAGTAGGTTTCGCCTGCTTCGAGACACCCCGACCACATTCCACTTGCATAACCCGCTCCAGGGCCGCAACCCCCGGGTAAATCATCGTTGGCTGCCATGAGGACAAACGTGCTGAAATCATTGCAATCATCCGCCTTCCACAAGGCGATTTGCGTGTCAAAATCGGTGGACTCAGTGCAGGCTGTAATCCAACAATTGCCCTCCTCTGCCGCGAACGTCAGCCAAGCAGAACCCGTAACACCTGACTCACACCATCCCCCGTTGATCTGGCAAGAATACACGCCCGGAAAATCTGGTGCTCCTGGCTCACCATATGCCGCGGTGCAACTGTCGTTGGATACAATGACCATGGGGCCATTGACTTCAATAACGGCTGCCCCACAAGGAGAATCGTAGGCAGGGCCGGCCATGGCAAAAGGATCGAAAGTCCAATCATTTCCCGTTCCGGTTCCAGGAAAACTGTGGTTCAGCACCCCCTCGACGTACACTTCGAAATACGCTCCCCCATCTCCATAGCTGTCTACATGGTGGAGGGTTAGCGAGTCGCCTGGGGTTCCGCACAGCGTGTCCACGATGAAGGTGGCATTAGAGGCATAGCTGCCCTCAGGTGCTCCTGAAATCCCCTCGCCATCACATCCTACGTTGAGTGCATTGCCCCCCCAAACCAAGGTGTTTGACCCACAGTCATCGTTTTGCGGTGTCATTTCCCAATAGGTTTCATAGCCCCAAGCGTCTGTGTGCACGTGAAGAGCAAATGGTTGTTGGCCATCCGGACAATCTTGACACAACATCGGGGACGCAATCAAAAGGGGCCAAATGACCACAATAAGGCGGAGTCGGTTCATGTCGGCAAAATACGGTGCTCAAGTCGGCTCGCCCTTGATGTAGATTTGCGGCCCAATGCGCGTGCTCTTATCCCCTGCCAAGACCTTCCGAAAGGAAGCGCCAGCTGCGGCAGCAGGAGCCAGCCAACCTCAGTTCTTGGATGAGGCCTCAGCCTCAATGGAGGCATTGAGAGCACTCTCACCCTCCGAGCTGACTTCCCTGATGGACATCAGTCCCACCCTTGCAGAAAAGACCGCATCGATGCACCTGGATTGGGCTCCGCCATTCCACCCGGGCAACAGTGTACCGGCGGTTTTGGCCTTCCACGGTGAAGTCTACCGCGCTTTGGGAGCAGAGCGCTGGAACGCCAGTGATTTCGATTTTGCCCAAAACACACTGCGCATCCTGAGCGGCCTGTATGGCCTGCTGCGGCCATTGGACCTCATCCAACCCTACCGTCTCGAAATGGGACTGCGCTGGTCACCCAGCTCAACCGGAAACCTATACGCCAATTGGGGAGACACCTTGGCGGAAGCCCTGGCAGGCGATGCGGCGGGAACACCCATTGTGAACCTTGCCAGTCAAGAGTACGCCAAGGCCGTTAAGCTCTCGGGACAGCCGGGGCCCGTCATCACCTGCAACTTCAAGGAAGAGAAGGTGTCGGGGTTCAAGATGATTGGAACCTATGCCAAGCATGCGCGTGGTTTGATGGCCAAATTCATCGTGCAACAACAGATTCAGAACATCCAAGGCCTTCAAGGATTTTCAGAAGAAGGCTATCGGTTCAACCCAGTCCTGTCCAACGAGAGTGAATGGACCTTTACTCGTCTTTCCAAATCCAAATCATGAAACGTTCCATAATCCCAATCCTCAGTTTTATCGCACTAGCCCTTCTTCCCTTCGGATGGACTGGATGTGCGTTAAACGGCCAAAACACCCCCACCCCCACCATGGAAAATCAAAATGACTCCCTGAGCTATGCCCTTGGCGTGCTCTTTGCCACAAACGTCACAAGCCAAGGCATCAAGGACTACGTGCCCTCACAAATTGCGCAAGCATTTGCAGATGTCCAGTCCGGAAATGCAGCCATGACCCCCGAGCAGGCCAATGAACTTGTCCGAAGCACCATGGAGGCCAAGGAAGCCTCCGCTGGCGACGAAAACCTCAAAGCTGGATTGGCTTTCCTCGAGTCCAATCGCGGAGAAGACGGCGTGGTGGAAACGGACAGCGGACTTCAATATCGGGTCGACAGAGAAGGCGACGGCGACAGCCCTGACGCCACTGACCGTGTGACTGTGCACTACCATGGCACGCTCATCGACGGAACTGTTTTTGACAGTAGCTATGACCGCGGCCAACCCGCCACCTTCGGACTGAATCAGGTTATCTCTGGTTGGACAGAAGGATTGCAAACGATGAAAAAGGGAGGGCAAACCACATTCTTCATCCCCTCAAACCTGGCCTATGGTGCCAGAGCCACGGGTGATGTCATTGGTGCCAACTCTACCCTCGTCTTTAAGGTCGAGTTGCTCGAAGTCGAGAAAATGGACTGATTCCCTTTGTGGAAAACTCAACTGAACCGTGGGGCCCTTTTGGGCCCCACGTCATTTATCGGCATTTTCGACCTCATCTTATACAGGATTATACAAGGGCCGCAACCGGG
>CAXHAW010000274.1:0-3136 GCA_964014525.1 uncultured bacterium | reverse complement strand
CGGTCCTAGGACGCCGCCCCCTTCTGCACCTTGAAAAAGGCATCACTCAAAGACCGAGCGGGAGGAATCATCTGAGAAAACACCACCAAGTACCCGATGAACAACTCTCCCTCCAGCCCCTCTCCGCGAAGCACAATCCTGCCCCCCACAGCGAGCAGGATGGCGATGACTGTCATGGAGACAAATTCGCTCACGGGTGAACTCAGATACTCTCGCTTGTAGAGTTTGCGCATCAAACGGAAGTAGCCCTCATTGTGCTCGGCAAAACGTCCGCGGAAGCGAGGAGCGGCATCAAAAGCCTTGACCACCATCATGGCGCCAAGTGTTTCCTCCAAGCGACTCACGAGGTCCCCAAGCCGCTCTTTTCCCCTGCCGGCAGCACCGCGAAGCGCAGTTGCGATGCGAGAAATGATAAAACCGGAAACGGGCAAGAACACCAACGCAAACAAGGTCAACTGCCAATGGATAAAGAACAAGGTGACCAGCGAAAGCAAAATCACAATTGGAGCCTTGAACAGCACTTCCAAAGCCCCAATCACGCTGAACTCGACCTCCATCAGGTCGTTGGTCATCCGGCTGATGAGGTCTCCTTTTCGCTGCTCCGTGAAATACCCCACCGGAAGTGACAAAATCCGGTCAAACAGCTGTTCCCTCAGGTCTCGGGCCACACCGGTTCGAATGGTGGCCAAACTGTAAAATGACAGATAGGTCACCAGATTCTTGACCAAGGCAAGAAGGGCAATGGACCCGCACATCCAAAGCAAGGCCTGCTCCGCCCCATGCAAGGCAACAAAAGTGTCCAGCTGCTGGGCCAAACGTGAAATCAAGGCGTCCGTTCCTTCTCCACGTGGCTCATCTGCTGCTGCGCCTCCCGTTCGAAACAAAATGCGCAAGAAGGGCACGATGGCCAGAAAGGTGAACAGCGAAAGGACAGATCCAAGCGCATTGAAAACAATGTTTCCCGCCAGATTGATTCGGTAGCGGAGGACGAGCCGAAAGAGGTCCCCAAACCGCCTCATGCGCCCGTCGTCCCGAGGTAATTGTGCGGTGTGATGGCAGAGAGCTCAGCCTTGATGCCGTCCGACACGGGCAGTCCCGCAATGAATTCGGCAATGGATGCAGCATCAATCCCGGCCTTGCCTCGGGTGAGCGCCTTCAACAGCTCGTAAGGCTTTTCGACACCCTCTCGCCGAAGGACCGTTTGAATGGCCTCGGCCACCACAGCCCATTGGGCCTCGAGGTCGGCATGAAGCCGGGCTTCGTTCAACACGAGCTTACCAAGCCCCTTGCGCAGGGAATTCAAAGCGATAAGGCTGTGTCCAATGGGCACACCCACATTGCGCAGGACCGTGCTGTCAGTCAGGTCGCGCTGCAACCTGCTGATGGGCAATTTCCGAGCCAGATGGGCCAACACAGCATTGGCCATCCCCAAGTTGCCTTCGCTGTTTTCGAAGTCGATGGGGTTGACCTTGTGGGGCATGGCTGAAGAGCCAACCTCTCCCTCGACCACTTTTTGCTTGAAATAATCCAGGCTGATGTAGTGCCAGACGTCCCGATCCAAGTCAATCAGAATGGTGTGAATGCGCTGCAAGGCATCACACCAGGCGGCCAGGTAATCGTAATGCTCAATTTGTGTTGTGGGGTGGCTCCTATGCAAACCGAGCTCTTCAGAGACAAAGCGGTCAGCAAACGCATGCCAATCCACATCGGGATAGGCCACATGATGCGCATTGAAGCCCCCGGTGGCGCCGCCAAACTTGGCAGCGAAAGGAACCAACTCGAATTGGGAGATGGCGTGATTCAACCGCTCCACAAACACAGCGAATTCCTTGCCGAGTGTCACTGGGCTGGCGGGTTGCCCATGGGTCCGTGCCAACATGGGCACATCCTTCCAATCTTCTGCTAGCGCAGCCAGCTCATCCCGCACAGAATGCAGCGCAGGGAGCAGCACATCGGCCATGGCCTCCGCCATGGACAAAGGAATGGCCGTGTTGTTGACGTCTTGGGAGGTCAGGCCAAAGTGGACAAACTCAGCTCGATCTTGAAGACCAACCGCGTCAAGCTTGTCCTTGATGAAGTACTCGACGGCTTTCACATCGTGATTGGTGGTTTTCTCAATGTCCTTCACTGCCTGCGCATCCCCCGAATCAAAATCGATATAGATGCAGCGCAGCCCAGCAGTTTGCTCCTCTGTCAAGGGCTGCAGTGAGGGCAGGCCCGCGGCATGCAAGGCGATGAGATACTCAACCTCGACCCGCACCCGATATTGGATGAGGCCAGCCTCAGAGAAATAGGGCGCCAGAGGTGCAGTGTGGCGTTGGTAACGACCGTCAACAGGACTGACGGCGTGCAGGGGGGCGGAATCGGGCATCGAGAGCGAACCGTAAAGGGCGAAAGTACGGTTCACACGTCAGGCGGCGCTTACCTTTCGGTCATGACGATTCACACGGTCACCCATGGTCTGTTCAAGCTGGACGGTGGCGCCATGTTTGGCGTGGTTCCGAAGCCCCTCTGGACAAAGAACCACCCCACCGATGAGCGCAACCGTTGTGATTGGGCCCTGCGGTCTTTGCTCATCGAAGAAGGCGACCGACTGATGCTCGTCGATTGCGGCATGGGGGACAAGCAGGGCGAAACATTCTTCGGCCATTACGCCCCCCGCACGGACGACCTAGATGCACAACTTTCCGCTTTGGGTTTTCACAGAGATGACATCACCGATGTGTTTCTAACCCATCTCCATTTTGACCATTGTGGCGGCGCCATACGCCGCCGCAAGGGCGATTCAAACCGCTTCGACCCGGCGTTTACCAATGCCACGTTTTGGAGCACAAAACGGCATTGGGATTGGGCCAACGACCCGAATCCGAGGGAGAAAGCAAGCTTCCTGAAGGACAACATACACCCGATAGAATCTTCGGGCCAATTGAAGTTCATTCCCCGAGCACACGACACAACCGATACCCGGCATCCGATTGATGGTTTCCCCGACCTCGACGTGTTGTTTGTCGATGGCCATACCGAAAGTCAAATGCTTCCGCTGCTCAAACGCGGAAGCCAAAAGGCCCTGTTTACGGCAGATTTGCTTCCCGCCACCACCCACATACCAACAGCTTGGGTCATGGGCTACGACACC
>CAXHAW010000273.1:0-3141 GCA_964014525.1 uncultured bacterium | reverse complement strand
CCGCTCCACACGGACCACCGACTGTCGCCGTGGGCGACGGCGTGCTCACCAAGTCCAGCTAGACCAAGGGCAATGGCAAATACGTCAAGATTCCCCACAACAACACCTACACAACCCAATACCTGCACATGAGCAGGAGAAACGTGAAACAAGGACAGGCGGTTCGACAAGGCGATGTCATTGGATATGTGGGCAGCACAGGACTGGCAACGGGTCCGCACGTGTGCTTCCGTTTTTGGAAGAACGGTCAACAGGTGGACCACCTCCGCGAGGAGTTCCCTCCATCCACACCCATTCGAGACGCGCACACAGGAGCGTTTGCTCAAGCCGTCTCCCTGTGGACTAAAGAAATGGCCAGCTTGGACGTCAACTCTGGCGCGCAGCTCGCGATCCAATCGAATTAAAAGGGCAACCTCAATGCCGACGGTTGATTGCTTCTAGCAGTCCGGCACCAAGCCCGTCAGACAGCACTGACCCCTGAAGAGACCGCTCAGGATGGTATTGCACCCCCACGAGATAAACGATGTCGGTCGTGTCAGACCAACGAATTCCCTCAATAAGGCCGTCCGGTGACGCAGCCCAAGGTTCAAAGCCGACGGCCAGCTCTCCAATGCCTTGGTGATGGTGGCTGACGACGGAGGCGGACTCCCCTCGGGACCAGGCTTGGTTGCCAAAGGACCAAGGGATCCGGACCTCTACAAGGTGGACCGTGTCCCGAGTGTCTCCTGGGCTTCCGCCCCGGTGACCCTCAAAGCCGTCGTCGGGAAGGTGCGGCCGCAAGGTGCCCCCTGCGTGCACATTCATGACTTGAAGGCCCCGACAAACACCGAGACAGGGCAAGCCAAGTTCATAGACGGCATCAAGCAGACGGTGTTCGACACGGTCTCGTTCCTCATCAATCCGGCCACACCGCACTGTGTCTGCAGCTTGGCCATAACGGCCGGGGTGAACGTCCTCGCCACCGGTCAAAACAACAGCCTTGGCCTTGCCCAGCTCCTCACCAAGGGAAGGCAGGTCCAAACCATAAGCCTCGACAAACCGCAGCGGAGGCCCCTCAAGGCTGTCGTTGAGTCGACCCAACCAGTTCCGATAGCTCCTGCTCGAATAGCATTTGGACAGAATGACCGTGGCGCTGTCCTGACCTAAAACAATGGCCGGGTCGGAAACCGGTTTCTGGACAGGCGATCCACAGGCGTGGAGCACGAACAGTGCTGAGACAACGACGGCCCAAACTGAAAAGGATTTGATCTTTTCTCTCATGCGGACCAGTTTTCTACCTCTTCGAGCTGCAACGCTGGAAGGTCGAGTTTGTTCTTTTTGCGAAAACCATTCAACTTCTCGCGCAGGGCGGTCGGCTTAGCCTCCCGGATGGCATCCGGCGTATCGAACCCTGCGGCGGCCACGTGCGGCGCCCAGTTCGAAGGAATTCCGAGCGCCTCTAAGGCGCCCAAGTCTGGTCCTGAGCGAAAGGCCTCAGGGCGCATCTGAGGGAAGAAAAGCACCTCCTGAATAGAGCGCTGATTGGTCAGCATCATCACAAGGCGGTCCACCCCGATGCCCACGCCGCTGGTTGGGGGCATGCCGTATTCGAGGGCCCGAAGGAAGTCTTGATCGATGAACATGGCCTCATCGTCACCCCGCTCACTGAGCTCGAGCTGGCCTTCGAAACGCTCGCGTTGGTCGATGGGGTCATTCAGCTCAGAATAGGCGTTGGCCACCTCCGTCCCGTTGATGAACAGTTCGAAGCGCTCAGTATATCCTGGCTTATCTCGGTGCGCCTTCGTGAGTGGTGACATTTCAACCGGATAGTCCGTGATGAACGTGGGCTGAACGAGGTGGTGCTCACACTTCTCGCCAAAAATCTCATCGATGAGCTTGCCTTTGCCCATGCTGTCGCTGACCTCGATGCCCAGTTCAGCGCAGGCCGCGCGCAAGCCCGCCTCATCCTTGCCGTCTATGTCCACCCCCGCGTGCTCTAGAATGGCGTCCCGCATTGTCAGGCGACGATAAGGGGGCGCAAAATCGAGGGTCTGGCCACCGAGGGTCGCCTGGCTTTTCCCGTGAACGGCCCTGCAAACACGGTCGAGCAACTGCTCAATGGTCTCCATCATCCAGTGGTAATCCTGGTAGGCGACATACAGCTCGAGGACGGTGAACTCGGGGTTGTGGGTCCGGTCCATGCCCTCGTTCCTGAAGTTTCGGGAAAACTCGAACACCCCGTCAAAGCCGCCGACAATGAGCCGCTTCAAGTAGAGCTCGTTGGCAATTCTGAGATACAGGGGAATGTCGAGGGCGTTGTGATGGGTCACGAAGGGACGGGCAGCTGCACCCCCGGGAATGGCTTGGAGCACAGGCGTGTCCACCTCGAGCCAACCCTGCTCGGTGAACGCGTCCCTCATGGCCTGAATGACCCTGCTCCGCGCCTCAAACGTGCGCTTGACTTCTGGGTTGACCACCAAATCGACATACCGCATTCGGTATCGAAGCTCTGGATCGGTAAAGGAATCGTGCACATTCCCGTCCTCATCGGTCTTGACGGATGGGAGCGGACGGATGGACTTGCTCAGAACGGTCAACTCCTTGACCAGCAAACTTGGCTCACCGGTCTGGGTCGTGAAGGTGGTTCCCTTCACCCCCACAATGTCACCGCGATCGAGGAGCTTCTTGAAGACGGTGTTGTACATCGTCTTGTCCTCACCGGGACAGAGTTCGTCGCGGTTGAGATAAATCTGGATGCGGCCCGTGGCGTCCTGTAACTCGGCAAAAGAAGCCTTGCCCATGATGCGGCGCGACAAAATGCGGCCCGCCATGCAGACCTCCTGATCGGCTTGGAACGCCGAAACCAATGGGCCCGCATGCGTGTCTACCGGGTAAGCGGCGGCCGGGTAAGGGTCGATTCCCAGCTGGCGGAGCTGGGTGAGGCTTTCGAGGCGAATGCGCTCCTGTTCGGGTCGGGTCATGGTGAAACGGTTGTGGCGGTCGACTTGGCGAAATTAGGCTTCCCCCGGCCGTCCTTCCCGGCGTAAATTCGTCAAGACTCCCCAAACCATGCGCAGCCTCAGTGCCTCCTTCTCCGATCAGCTGTCCTCGGCCGCGGATTCTATGGCTGCACACGCCCTTCCGCTCGAGGTGCCCCGCCAC
>CAXHAW010000272.1:0-3156 GCA_964014525.1 uncultured bacterium | reverse complement strand
CCGTATGAAGTCGCTTTCCCCTGAGCGGCACGACCACCCGACTCCCCACCATGACCGCACCAGCATGCTCGATTGGAACCTGATAGGTCAACAGGCCTGGGAGCGCCAAAGGAAGAATGACATCAACATAATGCACGAACAGCGAAAGTACTTTAGTCATCGGCCTCTTCACTTCTCACACAATCCCGTGAACCGAGAAGGCAAGTTTGCGGTTCTTCTTTCATGCACCACCTCAACGTTGGCGATCCCGCCCCGGCTTTCTCAGCTCTCGACCAAAACGATAAGACCCACACCCTCGAGGACTATCGTGGCAAACGGGTCGCCCTGTATTTCTATCCCAAGGACAACACCCCTGGCTGCACCAACCAAGCATGCAGTCTCCGAGACGGAATGACTGAACTCCAATCCCACAACATCACCGTCCTCGGCGTGAGCATCAACCATGCCGCTTCCCACAAAAAATTCATAGACAAGTTTGACCTCCCTTTTGACCTTCTTGTGGACGAAGACCACAGCCTTCAGGACACCTTTGGGGTGTGGGGACTCAAGAAATTCATGGGGCGTGAATACGACGGAACGCACCGCACCACCTTTTGTGTCGACGAACAGGGGCACATTGCGGCCATCATTCGAAAGCCAAAAGTGAAGGAGCACGCAGCCGAAGTGCTCACTGCTTTCGGGGATAAAAGTTGACCTCTCGCTCACAAAAACACAGCACAACGTAAATCCCTTACGGAGCGTGGCTTCTACTTTGCTGTCGCTTCAATCGAAAACCACCCACATGGCTGCAGAAAACAAGGAAAAGCTCAAGGCGCTCCAACTCACACTGGACCGCATCGACAAGACATACGGCAAGGGCACCGTCATGAAACTCGGGGACGAGGCCATCGAAAAAATCGACGCCATCTCCTCGGGCTCCCTCTCCCTCGACATCGCCTTAGGCGTTGGCGGATTCCCCCGTGGCCGCGTCGTGGAGATATACGGACCGGAAAGCTCGGGCAAGACCACATTGGCAATCCATGCCCTTGCGGAAGCCCAAAAGGCGGGCGGCATCTGCGCCTTCATCGATGCAGAGCACGCCTTCGACAAGTACTATGCTGAAAACCTCGGTGTGGACACCGAAAACCTGCTGATCTCCCAACCGGACAACGGAGAGCAAGCACTCGAAATCGCCGACAACCTGATTCGCTCTGGTGCCATTGACCTCATTGTGATTGACTCCGTTGCCGCGCTGACGCCGCGTGCCGAAATAGAGGGTGAAATGGGCGACACGGCAGTCGGACTGCAGGCACGCCTGATGTCCAAGGCACTGCGCAAACTCACCTCAACAATCAACAAAACAGGTTGCTGCTGCGTGTTCATCAACCAGCTGCGGGAGAAAATTGGCGTCATGTTCGGCAACCCGGAAACCACCACGGGTGGAAACGCATTGAAATTCTACTCCTCGGTGCGCATTGACATCCGCCGAAGCAGCCAGATCAAGGATGGCGACGTCGTGATGGGGAACCGCACTAAAGTCAAAATTGTAAAGAACAAGGTGGCCCCGCCGTTCCGACGGGCAGAGTTCGACATCATGTACGGCAAGGGCATCTCCCGCGTTGGAGAGGTCATCGACCTTGGTGTGGACCTCGGCATCGTCAAAAAGTCGGGCTCCTGGTTCAGCTATGGCGAAACCAGGTTGGGACAAGGCCGCGATTCCGTCAAAAACCTGCTCTCTGATAATCCAGAGCTCATGGAAGAGCTCGAAGCTGGCATCAAGGCTGCACTCAACGACGACGTGGTCGAAGAAGTGGCAGAGCAGACGGAAGCTTGATGGGTCGAATCCTGTTTGGAATGCTCATCCTGTCCATACTCTGGGCAGGATGCAGCTTCCCTGAATCCGAAGCAGAGGGTGAGCCGCCAGCGGTGGACACCTTGGCTTTGCTCAACGCGCAAATTCTCGATTCTCCCCTTCAGGCCGATGGCTACGCCAAGAGGGCGGAGTTTCACCTAGACGAGGAGAATTAGGAGCGGCGCTGGAGGACCTAGAACTCGTCGTTCAAGCCGACTCAACACGCTTCGAAGAGCGATACACACTCGGTCAACTCCGGTTTGATGTTCACGACTTTGAAGGTGCCGTGAGAGAATGGGAAGGCGTGCTTCGGGTCAATGGCCAGTATACCCCGGCGCTGCTTTCTCTTGCCAAAGTGGACTTGCTTTTGCGTGCCTACGAGCCTGCACTCAAGCGAATCAATACAGCCCTTCAAGTCGATAATCAGTTGGATGACGCCTATTTTCTCAAAGGCAGGCTGTACTTGGAAACCGGGGACACGAGCAAGGCCGCCAGTTCCTTCCAAACCGCGTCGGAAGTCAACCCAGACCGATACGACGCCTTCATCCAATTGGGCCTTCTGCGCGCTGCAGCGCATGATGATCTGGCATTGGAGTACTTCCGCACCGCCCGTTCTCTTCGCCCACAAAGCATAGAAGCACTCTATGACGAGGCCATCTTTCTGCAAGAGCATGCTCAAAACGACACCAGCCGTTACACGCTCGCCCTCCATCTGTATAATCGAATTCTCGAGCTTGACAATGCAAATGCGTCTGCGGCCTTCAACAAAGGATACATCCAACTGGAATACCTGGCTGACTATGCGCAAGCGGAAGTGTGGTTCCGCGAAGCCATTTCGCGGCTCCCCCAATACCATCAAGCCCACTACAACTTGGGGCTTGCAATAGAGAGTCAGGGAAGGCCCCGAGACGCACTTGAGGCATATGATGGTGCTCTGGCCATCGATCCCACCTACACTGCTGCGGCTGTTGCGAAAGGCAGAATCCTCTCGGGCAACTGATTGAGCGGACGACCCAAACGAAAAAGCCGGCTTCGAGCCGGCTTTTTCGTTTATCGGAAAGATGGATTCACTTCACCTGATCCACCACAGACTTGAATGCTGCAGGGTGGTTCAGCGCGAGGTCCGCGAGCACCTTTCTGTTGAGCTGGATTCCAGCTTTGCTGCACTTGCCCATGAACTGAGAGTAGCTCATGCCATGCTGGCGAGCACCAGCATTGATTCTTTGAATCCAGAGAGAGCGGAATTGACGCTTCTTGAGTTTCCGGCCTACGTATGCGCTGTCTCTTATACACATCTCCGAGCCCACGAGACTTCACGGAATCGC
>CAXHAW010000271.1:0-3183 GCA_964014525.1 uncultured bacterium | reverse complement strand
TTCCGTGAAGTCTCGTGGGCTCGGAGATGTGTATAAGAGACAGACCTTCCCCAACACACCCCTTGAACATGGAACCCTACCTCGGTGAATTCATCGGCACCACCCTCCTCATGCTGTTGGGCAGCGGCGTGGTGGCCAACGTAAACTTGGAAAAGAGCAACGGCAAGGATTCCGACTGGATTGTGATTTGCTGGGCCTGGGCGGTCGCCGTCTTCCTCGGGGTGTATTCCTCTACCACCTTCGGCGGCAGTGGACACCTCAACCCAGCGGTCACTCTGAGTTTCGCTGTCATTGGGAAATGCAGCACAGCGTTGATTCCAGGCTATATCGCAGCCCAAATGGCCGGGGCTTTCCTCGGATCCACCCTCGCTTGGCTGGCCTACAAGCCCCATTTTGACGCATCATCCGATGCAGAAATCAAGCGCGCTGTATTTTCTACTGCACCTGGCATTCGCAACCCCCTTTGGAACTTGGTTACTGAGGCCATCGGCACCTTTGTCCTGGTCTTTGGTGCACTGAGTATCACCTCCGCTGACAACAGCCTTGGCTCGCTTGATGCCCTTCCGGTGGGTCTGTTGGTGCTCGGGATTGGATTGGCCCTTGGCGGTCCCACAGGGTATGCCATCAACCCCGCACGGGACTTGGGGCCCAGGATTGCGCATGCCATTTTGCCCATTCAAGGAAAGGGGAATTCAGACTGGGGATACGCATGGATTCCCGTGATGGGGCCCATCGCGGGCGGGCTTCTGGCCGCTGCCTGTTATGGCATGCTGGCTTGAACCTCACCGAAATGAGAGACTCTGACAACCCCAGGGTTTGACGGAGCCCCTGATGGACCAAAGAATTGAACCGTCCGCTCCTCGCCGGGCAACATGGTGAACCCATTGTCTTCGAAGTGTCCCTCTTCGGAACTCCTCAACCAAACGCCCGAAACAGCGCCCAATGAGGAGACTTGGAGACCATCAGCCGTGACTTCTGATGCAAGAGGAGCACGAGACCAATTCAAGTCGCCTGCCGGAAGAAACGTGTGGTGACCGCGGTCGTGGAACTGCGACGAATCCGCACCCTTTCGCCAGCTCCAGACGAATACATGTTCTTTTGGATTGACTTCAACCCCCGCTTCATCAATGGTGATGGAGGTCGCCGCCCCAAGCGACAGCGATCGGCGTCCGTTATGGATTGTGTCACCCTTCAAACTGACCAGCGACCACACCAGCTCACCTATGGCTGTCTCCAAGCTGCTGTTGATGACCTGATAAGTCAACTGATTTCCCACCGACCGATCTGGGACCAGCCGCACGGGTTGGTTGGCGTGACGAACCGCATGGTGGGCCAACTTCCACCGGCCAGAATGGTCCACCGTGGACCACGACACTGTGGGCCACACATCATCGAGCTGCCAGTACAAAGACCCCGAGGTGCGCCCCCCTGAACTGCGGTGCCGTTCCACGGCCTGACGCAGCCCTTCTGCCTGGGTCAACTGGGTCAAATAGGTCCACACATCAAGCTTGTCAAACCCCTTCAGAAGGGCGCAATCAACAGACTCAGGGTCAACAAAATAAGAAGACGTGTAATGCCGCATCATGTCCCAACCATCAAAACCCGGCTCGAGCCAATCCATCTTGCAACGCTGACGGAATTGTAGGCGGTGATCATCAAAATTTCGGACCCCCACCGACTCGAGTGTTCGCCGGTCCGGCAAACTCTGCATCCCAAATTCACTGGCGAATCGGCCCGCTTCCTCTGTGTAGTATTCGAAACCGGCCTTCCCAAACCACACCCCCCAATCGTGTTGGTCCCCCGATGCCCTCGGGCGATTAACATCGACGCTGTGCGGGGACGAAGGCTGGTATTCTCCTCCTGCCAATGCCTCCACCACGGCAGGCAACGCCTCCTCAAACACCGTGCGATAGGCCAATCCTGCGGCGATTGAATCCACCCCGTGCAATCCATAAACATCCTGCCACCCCCAATCGCGCCACGCTTTCTCTGTCTCGTTGTTGCCCGCCCAAATCGCCAATGACGTCCGGTTGCGCAACCGCCTCACCTGCTCTTCAGCCTCAGCGAGAAAATTGTCCCGCCATGCCGCATCACTAGGCACCATGGCACACGCACTCATGAAATCCTGCCACACCAAAAGCCCCCTTTCATCACACAGGTCATAAAACGCCTCATCTCCGTAATGCGCACCGCCCCAAACACGCAACATGTTCATGTGGGCCTGAACCGCATCGTCCACCACCCTGCCCCATTGCCTTTCGGCGCGAACCGGAAAGAAATCCGGTGGAATCACATTGGCCCCCAACACCTGCACAGGAACGCCATTCACAACGCACTGCATCGCCTGTCCAAAGGCATCCGGAGACCGATTCCAAACCAAGGTTCGCACGCCAAATCGCCACTTGGCCTTGCGGCCGTTTCGGTCTTCAATCTCAAGTTGATAAAGAGGCTGCTCCCCCATCCCATTGGGCCACCACAACTGAGGATAGTCAATCACCAACCGGTGCACGTCACCTGGCACATCGGTGTACTCAAACGCGGTGGTTTCGCCACCCAACGACATTCGGAACGTGACCGGCTCCACGGGCTCATCCCAGATCACATCGTATTCCGCACGCACGGTGTCCACAGACACAGCCTGAAGTCGAAACGACGGCAATTCGATGTCGGTTCTCACCCACCGCACAGGCTTCCAAATTCCACTGGTCACCAGCCTCGGCCCCCAATCCCAGCCATAGTGGTACATGGCCTTTCGTGTGACGGCACTGGTTTGCCTGCCAATGGGCCTGTTCTCGTTGCTGACCGGAATCGGCCATGGTGAAGCGTCCAATCGCAACTGCCCTTCCAAAACCGGACTTTTTAAGACCACAACCACACTGTCCTGTCCAGTCAACCCCAAGTCAGCCTCCGGGATGCGCCATGAACGGTGCATGTTGTCCGCCGACAGGACCAACGTCCCATTGACCATCACGTCGGCGTAGGTGTCCAAACCCGCAAATTCAAGTGACCAAGCGCCTTCCTCAGGCGGGCCGGGCAACGCACAACGGTAGGACCAGTTCTGATCTTCAACCCATTGGACTTGCTCCTCATTTTGAGCAAAAAAAGGAGCCTGTAGCAACCCGTGGCGCATCAAATCCGTGTGAATGGCCCCAGGCACCATCGCTTCACGCCAAACCCCGGAGG
>CAXHAW010000270.1:0-3192 GCA_964014525.1 uncultured bacterium | reverse complement strand
TTCCTCAGTGCCATCACGTCCGACTGCTCTTTGGGCACCCATATCCGGCCATCATTCCTGAGTGACTCGGACATCAACGTCAGCTTGGACTGGTAGTGCCCGCTCACAGGAATGCACGTCGGGTGAATCTGCGTGTAGGACGGATTGGCCATATACGCCCCCTTCTTGTGGGCCTTCCATGCAGCAGACACATTGGAACCCATAGCATTCGTGCTCAAGAAGAACACATTTCCATATCCACCTGAACACAACACCACTGCGTGTGCGCCGTGTCGCTCAATCTCTCCCGTGACCAAATTCCTGGCGATGATGCCCCTGGCCTTCCCATCAACCACAACCACGTCCATCAGTTCATGGCGGTTGTACATGGTCACCTTTCCCTTCGAGATCTGCCGGCTCAAGGCACTGTACGCACCCAACAAAAGCTGTTGGCCCGTTTGCCCTTTGGCGTAAAAGGTGCGACTAACCTGCACCCCACCAAAAGAACGGTTGTCAAGCAGGCCTCCGTAGTCTCGTGCAAAGGGAACCCCTTGTGAAACACATTGGTCGATGATGTTTGCACTGACTTCAGCCAAGCGGTACACATTCCCTTCACGGCTGCGGTAATCGCCCCCTTTGATGGTGTCGTAGAACAAACGGTAAACGGAGTCGCCGTCATTCTGATAATTCTTGGCCGCATTGATGCCCCCTTGCGCCGCAATGGAGTGCGCCCTTCTAGGGCTGTCTTGAAAACAGAACGCCTTGACATTGTAGCCCATTTCTGCCAATGAGGCGGCGGCGGAACTGCCCGCCAACCCCGTTCCAACCACAATCACGTCGATGAGACGCTTGTTGGCGGGGTTCACCAAGCGGATTTGATCCTTGTGGTTCTTCCACTTGTCTGCCAAGGGTCCTTCCGGAATCTTGGCGTCCAGTGCAACTGCGTGTTTGGGCATTTCTGTCATGGTCCGCTTTAATTATGACTGGAAGGCCTGAGAGAAATACAAGTACACCACGATGGCTGAGAACAAGACCGGAACCACCACGCTGAACGCTTTGCCCAAGCCCTCCACAATCATGGTGTATCGCGGATGCCGCAACCCCATGGACTGGAACCCACTTGAGAATCCATGCCACAGGTGGAAGCCCAGCGCAAATTGCCCGAGCAGATAAAACCCAATCGCTGGAAGCGCCCAGCTGTTCATCTCTGGGTTGAAGAATGCAGCCACGACTTTATAGAGGTCCTTGACCTGCGTTCCGTCTTCCAACGTCTGCGTGCCCACTTCTCCAAAGTGCATCTGCCACCAGAAGTTCTGCATGTGTGTCACCAAGAACACCAGAACAATGGTGCCCAGAAGCATCATGTGGCGGCTGGACCACCCTGCATTCACAGTTGAGCGTTCCATCGCATAGCGCACTGGGCGTGCCTTCCTGTTTTGAACCGAAAGCACAATGCCATCGACCATGTGAAACAAAACAGACAAGTAAGTGAGGTAGGACAGAATCTTGACCGCAGGGAACGTGGTCATGAACTTGGCATACTCATTGAATTTCCGGCCTCCGTCGGCCTCGGCAACAAACAATTGAAGGTTACCAGCCAAATGGCCCGCCAAGAAGAGACAGAGGAAAAGCCCTGTAGCCGCCATAGCATATTTTTTGGCGATTGAGGACTTGAGTATTCCAGTTTGAGCCATAAAGTATGGACGTCATGGTCGATGCATTACGACCGATTTGCCTATAACAAAAATAGGGCCCAAGGGCTTGAAGAACAAGGTTTCCTCTGTTCGCCCGTGGACCCCATTTTGCCGGTTAGGTGTACTTTGGTGGTCGGTCGAGCATTAACATCTCCTGTGTGACGATTTCAGCAGCCACCCGCTGCTGCCCCATTTTGTCCTCATACTGTCGATAGACAAGGCGCCCTTCGATGGCCACCTCGTTGCCCTTGCAGAGGTACTTCGTCATGATGTCAGCCAGCTGACCCCAAGCGACAATGTTGTGCCACTGGGTGGTCTCTGTCTTCTCGCCGTCCGCATTGCGATAGACTTCATTTGTGGCCAGCCTGAGGTTGGCCTTGACCTTCTCCCCGTCAAATTCGATTCGTTCGGGATCCTGACCGACACGTCCGATCAGCAGGACGCGGTTGCGCAGTGCATTCATGTGTTTAGAAATTGAAAGAATTTGGAGCAATGTGATTCCAAATCTCACCCCCTCGAACACCGGTTTATGGCCGTAAACACTTGGCTTGTCTGCGGTCCCCAGTTCCTTAAACACGGCCTCTTGCGAAGCCGTTGTCTAATTTTTGTCCGGCATCGCGAGACCCTGTTTCATCAGGGTTCCTGAAAAGCCAAGCAACCAAGCCAACCACAACCTCGTTCGCACTTACACTAAGCCTGCATCATGAAACACCTCTACAGCCTTCTCACGGTTCTTACGATTGCCTTCGGTACATCTGCCCAAACCAACTTGACCGAAGCCGTCGACTTCAGTGTAACCGACATCAATGGCGGAGGCCCTTACGTTCTCAGCGATTTACTCGACGCCGGCCTTTACGTGTGTATCGACTTCTTTGCCTATTGGTGCGGCCCTTGTGCCGCCCACGCACCGTATTTCACCGAAGTGTACCACATGTACGGCTGCAACGGCGGCGATGTCTTCTTCCTCAGCATGGAATATGAAGGCACATTGGAACAAACCCACGATTTCGAGGTCGCCAATGCCGGTGAAAACCCAGCCCCGGCAATTAGTGGTGCCGACGGAGGAGGGTTTGCCGTCCATGCAGACTATGGCGTTCAAGCATACCCCACCTTCATCCTGATCGACCCCGACGGGAACATCGTCGAGCAAGACATCTGGCCGATGAACGTCGAGATCTTGGACGGCGTGCTCCAATCATACGGCCTCAATCAAATGACCTGTGGCTTGCCCCTCTCGTCCGAAGAGAACGCCACCATTAACCTCAGCGTCTGGCCAAATCCGGCCACTGACGACCTGAAGGTCGAGGCTGCACCCGGAACCCACATCACGCTCATCGATCTGCTCGGGCGCACAGTGTTACAAAGCGTGACCCTCAACCAACTCACCGCGCTCGACCTCAGCACAGTGCCAGAAGGAAGCTACCTCCTTCGCGCGCAGAACACAGAAGCGACAGAGACCCACAAGGTCTTGGTCCTGTCTCTTATACACATCTGACGCTGCCGACGATCCTACCTGTGT
>CAXHAW010000269.1:0-3215 GCA_964014525.1 uncultured bacterium | reverse complement strand
TGCGGTTTGTCCACTTTGAACCCCGGTTTTGTTCGGGTCAATCCAAACGCTGAACCCGTTCCCATCGGATTCCCGCCCAAGCCAACCACGCCGCTCCCAGCGGCAATTGCGCTTCGAAGGTCCCTCCCGCATGGCTCCATTGGCCCAGCAATCGGCCCGCGGTGTCGAAACAACGAATGGGACCAGGATCGACTTCCCAGTGTACATCACCATTGGTCGGATTGGGGTAAGGAACACCTTGTTCAGAATGCACCGGCCCATCCGCACTCGACATGTTTTCCCTCCAACAAGACACCAGCCAACTGCTCTCAGCTGGGTTGTCTCCCGGAATTGTACTTGCGATATACAAACGGGGGCCCATGCTGGTCGCAGCACCGACCCGTTGACTTTCAAACCCGGTGTCCTCTGTCCAATACGGGGGCTGAAATCCAAAACCACTGCTGGGTCCCGTCCACCAAACAGGATGCGCGAGGCCGTTCCATCCTAGGGACTCCTCCAGCGTACCCACAGCAACCGCCTCGTCTTCCAACTTCCATCCAGAACCGGAAGCCAATGCCGCAGAGCGCACCGCATCCTGAGTTGGCAAACCGGGATCTAGGTCGCCGGTAACCCAATTCTGACTGGTCCCCGGCCACAATTGGACCGAACCAAAGGACATGGTTCCTGCTGCCAAAGTGGACTCCCCTTCTGGCGACCCAATGAGCACCTGAACTTCATTATTCGGCCCCAGCCATTCCCATCGATGGCGCAAATCGCAGACACCGTGGTTGAGGTTGGCGTCCTCAAACCACGTCATGATCCCCGCGTCACCAAATTCACTCTCCAAGCTGCCATCCCATCGAAACATGGCGAGGAACGGCTGAAATGCGCCAGCCAACGCATAGGTACCCCCAGCCAAGATCCGGATGTTGTCCAAATCATACGGGTCCTCCACCATGGGGTTCCAAGGCACAAACAACGCGGTTGAAAAGCGCCCACTGAACTCGTGGCGAATACTGTCCTCGACCTGCCAACCATCAGGATCCAAAACAATTCGACCCTGCTGCCCAAAATCGGGATGGTAAGCGCCATCCCAAGCGCTCAAAATGGACAAAGCTGGCAACTCCTGATGGGCACAGCAACTGTCGAAGGCTGCACCGGATAGAAGCAACCAATCCCCGAGTTGCTCGGGACCTCCCATCTCGGCTTGGCGTCCATGAACACCCCCTCCCTCCTGCAAGGGCCCAACGAAGCCAAGGTCGACAACGCCATTTGTGCCCCAACCGTCAATCAGAGATGCCCCATCAAATGCACGGACCCGCCAGACATTGGCCAGCGTATCGCCATCCAAGTCCGGGGCCTCGCTCAGCATGAACCACCGGTTCTGCCATGTGGCGTGGGTCAGCCCGACGGGATGTTCCCCATCAGGGCCATCACCTTCCCACAGCAGACTGCCTGAGGAAGAGAAGCCCCTCCACGTGGGAATGACATCTCCGCTGGCGTCATATGCCGCCGAAAGAAGGATGACTTCACCGGATGACACATCGATTGAAACGGGCACCTCCCATCGGTCTGAAGCCCCCATTTTTCTTCCTCCATCACCCCAAGACTCATCCAACACCCATTGGGCTGAACCCAACAAGGCAATGAACAAAAGTGGAACCAGGAGGAGGGCGTGCTTCATCAAACCAGCATCACGGGTCAATCACCAACACCGCACGCACATTGCCCTTTGGATTGCTGCAAGAGTAAACGCCCGGTGATACCGCCCCAAGGGAGACGCCTGAACTCAAAACAGCCCCTCCAAAACGCATGACCTCGCGGCCCATGGCATCCCGAACGATCAGGACATCCGGCACATGACCGGCAAAGCGAATGACCCCCCCTTTGTCTGCGGGATTGGGATAGGCATAAAATGGAGCGCGCACCCCAACCCAATCCTCTACGCCGCTGACGTTGCCTGTCCACGTCTCCACATCCTCATCGATGCTGACGTTGGTCCCACCACCACCGGGGCCAGGCCCAGCTCCAAAATTGTCGGTCTCCACCACCCCCCGATAAGCGGGGAAGAAATAGGGGTATTGCCCGTTGTGGTCGGCATCCACGGTGGCGATGTAAGCATAGGTGCCCTCCGGATACTCTGGGGTGACGGAGAAGCGACCGTTGAATTCGTCCAGATGGCCGGAACCAGAAACGTATTCATGGTCCTCGATGTAGGCACCAAGCACGGCTGCGACTGGAGCAGCACCCGGGGGAATGGCCGGTGTCACCATCTCATCGACATCCGGGCCGTATTGATTGGCTGCCAACTGAGTTCCATCAGCCAATGTGTGCCGCACCGCAATGTCCCGCAACTGCCAACTGGACTCCATCCTGACAATGCCGCCAGTGCCGTCGGCATTTGCATGACCATATGGCCCGTAGATCGGATAGCCATCAAACGCGAAACCAATGAGCGGACTGTGGGCGGACATGTCAATGACAAACAACCCCTCACTCGGGTAATCATCACACACGTCACTGGTGGGGGCGAAGCTGTCATCAAACGTGTTGGGAACCTGATGGTGATGGTACCGCCCCATCGCTGGGTGACCCTTGGCACAATCGAATCCATCGTTTTCAAAAAAGGCGCCATTCTGATGCCAAACGCCTTGGTTGTTATAGCTGAATGCATCCTGCGCATTGAAGATGACCACGCCATTGATCAAAACCCCAGTATGTCCAAGGCCTGTAGAGGTTCCTCCAACGGGTCCCTCTTGGGGGGTTCTGGGAATCTGAAACAGATAATTCTGAGCCGTTGCATTGGACGGATTCCCATCGGGAAATGGGGCCGTCGCATACCGTGGGATTCCAGCAGAGTGGATATATACGTTGTCGTCACTGTATTGGACCAGCTCAACATCGCACTCATCCTGCATCTGGACCACGTTGTTTCCATTCCAATATTGGCCTGTGGCGCCGTCCGTATTCAGAAGCCAAGACTCCAATTCAGGCTGGGCCAAGATGTGCGCAGGAAAGAGGAGAAAACAGAAAACGAAGCGGATTTGCATGGCAGAGTTATGATTGCCGGCAAGATGGGTTTAATTGGGCTATGCTTTCGCATGAAGAGAAAGAGAAGGTCCGCCTGGCGATTGAACGAAAGGCAAAGCACCTGGACGAGCGGATTGAGGAATACCGTGAGCTCACCAAGCCCATTCCCCCAAGCGAGGCCATCGGGCGGGTGAGTCGAATGGACG
>CAXHAW010000268.1:0-3230 GCA_964014525.1 uncultured bacterium | reverse complement strand
GCCCACAGATGTGTCCAAGGTCCAGGTCTGCGAACCTGCCATGATCGCGTGCACTTCGACGCCGTGGAGACGGTGCACCCCCGCCGCATCCAACGCCCGGTGAAATGCAGACACCATGCGGCCTGTGTGCAGCATGCCCTCCCAAGGAAGTGCAATGGCCATGTCGGCCCCAACCCGTTTGGCTCTTTCAGTATCCAAGACCAGTGCAGGACCGGGGTTGGATGTTGGGTGGACGTTTGCCAATGTCTGCTTCAGCAATGGCGTGGCGACAGTTTGCAGGGTGCGGATTGATCTTTGGATGCGCTGTCCAAGGAGGGCATCCTCCCTGCTGTTGCCCAACAGTTCCCATCCACCGGTCCATTGCAGGCCGATGGCATCTGCTCCGAGCAGGTTCACCAGTTCGGTCAGGCCTTCTGCCCGCATGCGGATGAGGTTTCCAAGTTCCTCTGCGCCCAGCGCCTCGATGTCATCCAGCCACTCGCCGGCACTGCCGAAGCAGGCAAAGCCGGCGTTTCTTGTCGTCCCACCTGCCGAAAGGGGGGAGCGCTCCAAAAGGCGGACATGGGCATCGGGTCGAGCACGTTTCAATCGCAGGGCTGCGGACATGCCCACAATGCCCGCCCCGACTACGGTGTGGTCGGCCGGGCGAAGCAAATGTTCGGTTTCCCAGTATCCTATGGGCATACTTTTGCGTAAGGTAAAGGTGAATTGTGTGGAAGGTTCGACGGAAATGCCTTATTTCGAGGATGTTGACATGCGCCATCAAACGAGCATAAACAAGAAGAAAATGATGCGTCCGCTTTGGAAGCTGTTGTGCCTTGTGTACCTCGGTCTGTGTGGAGCTTCGGCTTCCGGTCAGGGGAGCATTGAGGTGGATGGTACCGTGCGCGACAAGAACACCAACCAAAAGCTGCCCGGGGTGAAGGTGGCTGTTCTTCAACAAGGCCAGTCCTATGACGCAGTGCAGACCCTGGCCAACGGGAAGTACACCCTGAGTTTGGACCATGGTTCAGACTATGAGTTGGTATTCACCTTCGGGGACTTGAGTGTTCGCAGAGTGGAGGTGAATACATCCACAATTCCAGAAGAATTTCGTGAGCGGCCCTTCTTTCTCAATGTGGAAATGAGTCTGTTTGAAGTGCCTCTAGGTTTTGATCCTTCCTTGTTGGAAGAGCCCATTGGAAAGGTGTCGTTTGATGCGTCCAAGGAAAAACTTGATTGGGACCTGGACTACACGCGAAGCATTCAGGCTCGAATCGAAGCTGCCCTTGAGGGCGATGCGGATGCCGGTCCCAGCGAAAGTGCATCCAATGGTCCTGCAACAAACAAGGATTACGAGGAGCACATGCGAAAGGCGGAGGTGGAATTCGGTCGGGAGCGATGGGAGCAGAGCATCAATTGGCTGGAGCGTGCATTGAGTGAGGTGCCTGGAAATGCCCGAGCAGAATCCATGATGGAGGAAGCCGCGGAGAAGCAGGCGGAAGCCGAAGAGGAGGCTGTCTTGTCGGCCGAGTACGAAAGGTTGCTCCGTGAGGGCAAAATCAAATTGAAAAGAAAGGACTGGGATGGAGCTCGCTCAGCATTGGAAGGTGCGTCGGAGATGAGGCCAAGCGAGGAGGAGCCAAGAGAGCTCCTCGCTGAGATTCCTTCCTCTGATCCAGAGGATGAAGTGACGGAAGAAGAAGTGGCGTCAGAGCCGTCAGCAGAGGCAGCCAATGACCGGAGGGAAGAGGCGAAAAAAGCGGAAGCGGCCAAGGAGATGGCCACCCGACAGAAGGAGTACGATCGATTGATTTCTAGGGCAGACAAGGGATTTGGCAAACAGAATTATGCCGAGGCGAAGTCCCTGTACCTTGAGGCGGCCAATCTGCTTCCTCAAGAGCAGTACCCCGTCGACCGAGCGGCCGAGTGCGAGGCGCGAATTGTGGACATCACCCAAGTTGATGCGGAATCCGACCCCGAAGAAAAAAACGGGGAGGCATCTGAACTGGACCGTCAATATGAGGACAAGGTTCGGGAGGCGGATACAGCATTCGATGCTGAAGATTGGCCCTCGGCCAAGGCGGCTTATGAGACTGCACAGGAGATGAAGCCAATGGAGCGCTATCCGAAAAACCGGTTGCGCCGACTCACGGCGCTCATGGATGACGTTGAGTTGGAAGGGGAGTTTGATGTGGACACCGATGCCATGCTACAGGCTGAGGAGAGTGCCGCGGCTTTGGCTGCCGAAGAGGCTGCTCTCCTCGCAGAAGAACAGGCCGCCTTGCTCGCTGCCGAGCGCGATGCTGCTGCTACAGAAGACGCCAGGCGCCGAGAACAGGCCAAGGCCAATTCCGCCTCGAACCGGGACAGGAGCAGCAATTACATTCTCGCTTTGCAGCGCGCATCGGAAGACGATGCCGAAGCTTACTATCGGAACGCACTTGATTCCGAGATTCGAGCGCGTGCCCAATCCGTTGAGCTGGTGGCGGAACGCGCCCAAGAACAGAACGCATTGTGGTCGGGCAACAGCCATGCCCGCCGAGGTTCCCAATGGATGGACATTCAGGAGAGAACAGCCATTCAGGCAGAGGAGCAATATGACGCGTCACTCATTCGTAATGATCGGATTGCTGAGGTGGAATTGCGGGTTGAGGCACAGCAGGAAGTCCAAGTGGATCAGGTGACCCGGGCGGATGCGTTGCGTCGCGATCGGTTCATTACCATTGGTCGAAAAGCCAATGAGAATCGAGAGAAGCTCTTCGATCGGACCAAGCGATATGCCACATTTGTGGACAGCTTAGATCGGCTTCTCAGCACATACGCGGACTTCAATCGCGATGTCCGTTTGGCTTCTGTGGACTCGCGAATGATGAACTACGAATCCGTCCAGCGCACAGCCCGAAGCCACGACCGGTTAGGCGAAGGCGAAGAGGTTCGCAGAATCGACAATTGGATTGAAATCAAAGAGACACAGCGCTCGGATGACCAAGCCAAGCAGGCGGCTTTAGGGGAGGCACAGCTCCGCTCCGCCACAGCCCGAAGGAAGGCCAACGACCGGTACAGGGGTGCCCCCCTCGGCGCAGAAGACTACAATGAAGTCAAGGCCAAGGAGGGCATCCGAAAAGGCGTGGAAGAGCGCAGCTATGAGGAGGGGAATGCACTCATCATCGAGCGCACCGTTCGGGTCGGCAACGAGGTCAACACTTACCGCAAGACGGTGGCCAAGCACGGTGTCTACTCTGTCTCTT
>CAXHAW010000267.1:0-3272 GCA_964014525.1 uncultured bacterium | reverse complement strand
CTTTTGGGCCCCACGTCGTTTATCAGCATTTGCGACCTCATCTTATACAGGATTATACAAGGACCTTAACTGTTTGAAAAACAGCACTCCGACAATTTATCGAGGGAAATTGCAACCTGAACTTAGGACTGGGAGTAAGGGAACCAAACCGCGTCCACATGTCCTTCGCAATCCGCCCATCTGCACTTCTTTTTTTGCTGCTTGCCGCTGCTCCATTTGCGAATCTGCGGGCGCAGGGCAATCGATGTGCAACGGAGGCCATTCTCGACGCCAACATCGCATCGGATACAACCTATGCCCGCAGCTTCTTTGCCGTAGAAGCTGCGTTGCGAGACATGGCGTCCACTTCTTTTAGGACAACCACAGAATACACCTTGCCCGTGGTGGTGCACATCCTTCATCACGGGGAGGCTGTGGGCGTTGAGAACAACCTTTCTGACGCCCAAATACAGGGTGCCATAGATGCATTAAATGCTGACTTCAAGGGGGAACATGGGGGGGTCGACATCGACATTGAATTCGAATTGGCGGCCCGGGATCCCGAAGGAAACCCCTCCACAGGTATCCTGAGGGTGGATGCAACGGACCTCATACCAGAGTACGCAGAAGACGGGATGGTCACGGACGACAACCTCCATCCTTCTTCTGAGAACAACCTGAAGTCCCTGTCCTATTGGCCAAAAGAAGATTACATCAACCTCTGGGTTGTTTCCAGCCTGAATGGCGGGATGTCTCCTCTGGGATTTGCCTATTTGCCCCCAGTGAACGGGTTCTATGACGGTGTGGTTTTGCACCGTAGAGTATTCGGAATCGGAGGAGAATACGACCTGCTCAACAATTACGACCTCAACAAGTCTTTGACCCACGAACTCGGACACTACCTCGGTCTGTATCACACGTTTCGACTGACCAGCGACTGTGATCCTGAATCCAACTGTGGTGCACAGGGAGATCAAGTTTGCGACACCCCGCCCACAACGGGAAGCGCTGGCTGCAGCGCGATGAACTGCCCAGAAACCATGGTCGAGAACTACATGGACTATGCCTATGACCAATGTGTGAACTCCTTCACTGAAGGGCAGCGGAGCCGGATGCGAAACGCCCTTTTGGGCTACAGAGAAAGCCTTCTCGACAGTCAGGGGCTCGTTCCTGTGGTCGCACAAGACGCAGGTGTGGCATCCATCCAAGGCTTAGCACCCATTGGATGCAATGCAACCCACAACATTGATGTGTCACTTCAAAACTTCGGAACTGAAACCTTGACAGAAGCCGCCATCCAATTCTCACTGGACGAAGGGGATGCGCTGACCGTATTGTGGGCAGGCGAATTGGAAGCGGGTGCGAGTGCACTGGTCCCGATTCCCGCATTGGCAGCTGCAGAAGGCAGCCACTCACTCACGGTGTGGACATCCATGGATGCAGATGAATATGCACCTAACGATACGCTCACCATGGATTTCGAGGTCGTTCCGGGAACATGGCTGACCATGGAAATCCAGTTCGACTTCCTGCCTCATGGCATCTCTTGGGAGGTCGAAAACAACGATTTAGACATGCTGGTCATGGAAGGGTACGATTATGACAATGAATCATTTGCCAGCGACTTCATCGCCATCGAAGGATGCGCGGCCAATGGGTGTTACACTCTGACGGTCGAGGACTTGTTTGGAAATGGCATGCACTACTCACCCCCGGGCTGGTACGAGCTGTCGGACTCCGACGGGAATGTGCTCGGAGAAGGCTCTGGAAATTTCGGCTCTGGTCAAGCCCACGATTTCTGTGTCGAAGGCTCATTTGTTGAACCCTGCGAAGACTTGAATGAGAACGGCGTCTGTGATGAGGAGGAGGATGCGCTCTACGTGGCTGTCCCTGGCTGCACAGACCCGCAAAGTTGCAGCTATGATTCAGGTGCCAACACCGATGACGGCAGCTGTGAATACCTTGATGCATTGGGAGACTGCGGTGGAGATTGCATAGCAGATGAAGACGGGGACGGCGTCTGTGACGCCTTGGAGGTTGTGGGTTGTACTGACGAAACTGCTTGCAACTACAACAGCCTGGCCACGGAGGAGAGTGGCGATTGTGAGTTTGCAGAGGACGGATTTGATTGCCAAGGCAACCCACTGATCAGCGGTCTCGAAGACATCGCACCAGCGGAAACCTTGACGACATTCCCGAACCCCTCCAGCGGAGAATCAATTCAAGTTCAAGGCCTCTTTGGAGAAGGCCCCCACAACATACATGTCCTCGACAATAAGGGCCGTATCGTCCATTCTGAAAGGGTCCTTGCCGAATCCCGATTTGGCCGATGGGTCGCTCGGATGACCCCGGCTCTTTTGCCTGGAATTTATGTGGTTCGGGTGATCAACGGATCGACCAAACCCGTCCAATCGGCACGCGTTTTAATTCACTGATGGGTCTAGGGGGGGGCTCCCCTCGATTCGAGAAAGAATCTCCCCTCTTACATCGACGAGACTGGCTGCACCCCGAAGTAACAAAGGCCAGTGAACGCTGTCCCAATTCACGTGCATAATGCAGACACCAGACCCTGTCTGGTTCTCAATCCGAAGGTGATGCTCTCCCCACAGCCCGTGGACAGAAAACCGGCTGGAATCCAAAGGCTCCACCCACATGTCGCCCAAGGGAAACGTCCAATTTCCGGGTTCCACAACGGGGGATTCTGAGCACGCCCCTTTCCAATTCAGGGTCAAATCCGATGGCGCTACCAAACAGAGGAGGAGATACGCCGAAAACAGCGTCCCCAACAAGAGAAACAAAAGCCGCAGATGCCCCATCAATTATCCGTTTGGTATCGGCACATTTCGCACCTCACCGATGGTGGGGTCACGCCTTTTGAGCAGGACGACATTGAGATACTCGGTCAACAACCCCCAGCCATAGGAGGTCAACTGAATACGCGCCGCCCGAGGCACCAAAAAAGCCACGGCCCATGAACCCGTGGCCATTTTACCCCCAACGAGAAGAGCGAGGTGCCAAATCAAATAGGGAAGCACAGGAAGCACCGACCATTTGAGCGCGAGGCCGGCGAAATGCAAACCAAGGGCCAGTGGAACCATGGCCGAGACGTAAAAAAGAAACAGCGATGGCATCCAATGAATTGGCCGGATGGCGTCAGGAAAGAATTTCCGAATGTTGACCCGGGCCGTCCCGAAAAAATGAACCTGCCGCCGAAACTGGGAAAAGTCAGTCCTTCGCTTATGAAACACGTGTGCTTCGGGAATCAGAACACTCTTTAATCCGTGTGCAATCAA
>CAXHAW010000266.1:0-3274 GCA_964014525.1 uncultured bacterium | reverse complement strand
AAACTCTCAATCCTGAATTCTGTCGACAAGGCGTTGACCGCCTTGGTTCCCACCCCATTCAGGCCCACCGTTTTGGAAAAGGCACCCTCACTGTACTTGGCTCCTGTGTTGATTTTGGAAACACAATCAACCACCGCACCATGGGGAATGCCACGGCCGTAATCGCGGACCTGGACCACGCCATCTCGGATGCTGATCTCAATGGTCTTTCCATTGCCCATAAGGTGCTCGTCGATGCTGTTGTCGATGACCTCCTTCAACAAGACATAGATGCCGTCATCCGCGCTGACCCCATCACCAAGCTTGCCAATGTACATGCCTGGACGAAGCCGAATGTGCTCCTTCCAATCCAGCGACCGGATGTCGCTTTCCGTGTAGTTCTGTCCTGTTTGCTTCGCCACGCTCTTTGATTTCGACCTTTAAAATTATGCAGAAAGCACGCCCAATGCGGGATTCAGGGCGTGTCGTTTTCCACATGGAACCGCATTCTTTCCCGATGACGATGACAAATATCATCCCCACGGAATGCCCCGTGGGTGGGCTTTTTAAAGCTAAATCATGGCTACCTTGTTTTATGGTCATGTTTCCATCTCTGCGTTTGCCTCTCCTCCTTGCCTTGCTTTCTCTGCTGCCCTCAGGCTTGGCTGCGCAGTGGCATGTCATGTCGCCCCAAGTGCAGGGCCCTGCTTGGCGGGTCGGCAACCCCATGATCAAACTGGACAGAGAGTCTGTGCCCGAGGCTAGGGCTGTGGCCTATGACCGCGATGTGCTCCGTTCGATTCTCGAGGCTGCACCAGCGGAATGGCATGATGCCGCGCGAACAGGGTCCACATTGTCCAACTCCAACTGCATTCTGACCCTACCGCTTCCCAACAAATCGGCTGCTTCAGGATGGGAAACGATGGCATTCCGGGTGGTCCGATCCGATGCCCTCCACCCCGATCTCGCCGCACGCTACCCCCAAATTTCCAGTTATCTCGTCCAATCCGAACGGAATGGCTTGGTGTTTGGCCGTATCGACTTGGGGGACCATGGCTTTCACGGCATCATCCACACCGAGGGAGGCACTGTCTATATCGACCCCTGGCGCAACAACAGCACCGATCAGCTGATGGTGTACACCCGAAAAGAATTCATGACCAGCACATCCAAGCGCCGAGAAGGTTGCGATGTCCGCACCATGGGAATTGGGCGGTCAATTGACGTCGATGGTGAGCTGGGAATCGATGACGGAAAAATCACCCAGCGCCTCGGCCCTCCATACGGTCAGACCCGACGCGACTACGCTCTGGCCTTGGCCTGCACTGGGGAATACGGACAGTTTCATGGCGGAACGGTCAGCAGCGTGCTCTCTGCGATGAACACCACCATCAACCGAATCAACAGCATTGTGGAGCCCGAGCTTGCCATCCGCTTGAACATCGTCCCCAACAACGACCAGCTGATCTTCCTCAACGGCTCGACCGATCCCTACACCAATTCAAATACGGGCGCCATGCTCAGCCAAAACCAAACCACCTGTGACAATGTCATCGGATTTGGTCAATACGACATCGGCCATGTTTTCTCAACGGGTGGCGGCGGTGTCGCCTACTTGAGTTCTGTCTGCTCGAATGTCAAAGCTGGCGGGGTCAGCGGCTTGTCCGTCCCAGTAGGCGACCCCTTCGATGTGGATTATGTGGGACACGAAATGGGCCACCAATTCGGTTGCAATCACACCTTCAATAACTCATGCAGTGGAAACCGATCCTCTGCCGATGCATACGAGCCAGGAAGTGGCTCCACCATCATGAGTTACAGTGGAATCTGTTCTCCAAACCTGCAGAGCCTGTCCGATGATGTCTACCACGTGAACAGCCTGATCGAAGGGTCAGACTACCTGCACGACGGCTTCGGAAACAGCTGTGCCACCCAAGTTGGAAGTGGAAATTCGGCTCCCTCCGTGACCGCTGGGCTTTCCGGCTTTCACATTCCCGCATCCACGCCCTTTGAACTTTCAGCCACAGGCAGTGACCCCAACCTCGGGACATCCTTGACCTACAGTTGGGAGCAATACAACCTAGGCTCAGCCACGGCCAATGGAGACAACAACCTGAACAATCCGTCCGGAAATGCGCCTTGCATCCGGTCCTTCCCCCCTGTCTCCAGCTCCACTCGGGTTGTCCCCAAATTGGCGAGCCTCCTCTCCAATCAAACCTCGTTTGGTGAACACCTGCCCGACTACAACCGGACCATGACCTTCAAATGCACTGTGAGAGACAACAACCCGGGTTGCGGTGGCATCGCTGTGGCCAGCAAAATGTTTTTCATTGACGCGAGCACGGGTCCATTTGAGGTCGATTACCCCAACAACAGCATCACCCGTCCGGGCAATTCCAACCTGACCATCCTCTGGGATGTGGCAGGCACCGATGGAGGAAATGTTGACTGTGCCGAAGTCGACATCTTCTGCAGTGTCGATGGCGGATACACTTGGCCATACCAACTCGCGGATGCCGTCCCAAATGACGGAGAACATGCGGTCTTGCTCCCCGCAGTGACCTCTGTACAAACGCGAATCAAAGTGAAAGGACACAACAACATCTTCTTCGACGTCAGCAACAGCAACTTCACCTTGAACGAAATTCAGGGTTGCACAGACCCAAATGCTTGCAACTACCAAGATTTCGCCTCCACAGATGATGGATCTTGTGATGACCCCATTACGCTTTACGCCGACGCTGATGGAGATGGCTATGGAAACAGCGCCATCAATGCGACCGGATGCGAGTCTGACCTCATTGGATTTGTAACAAACGCAACCGATTGCGATGACTCCCGTAGTGATGTCTACCCGGGCGCACCGGGGACGCAGGATGGCATTGACAACGATTGCAGCGGAGGACCACTCGACCCCGAGGAGGAAGCCCAATGCCCGGAGGACCTCGACAATGATGGCCTCGTGAACGTCAATGACATACTCCTGCTCCTCGGCGAGTTTGGTTGCACTGCGGATTGTACGTTCGATTTGAACGGCGTCCCCGGTGTGGACGTGGCTGACTTTTTGCTCTTATTGGGGGCATTTGGTTTTCCCTGTTCGAACTGATTTCCCCTCAAGGGACAAAGCTGGATTGACTCATGCCCCTCGCCAACCAAGGTGCCTTGCTCCACTCCCCACGCCGGATCTGTATGGTCCTGCTGGCCATGGCCTGCTCCCACGGGATGGCGGGGCAGGAGACGGTGCATTGGAGTCAACTGATGCGGAATCCGGAGGTCCCCATCGACAGTGTCGTAC
>CAXHAW010000265.1:0-3287 GCA_964014525.1 uncultured bacterium | reverse complement strand
AAAATCCGCTCTATCGAAGTGGTGGCCCTGTCGACCAGTATCACGTCACGTTTCACAGGCGCAATTTCGTCCGGCAAAAACAAATGCGAGGATAAATCCATGCTTTCCTGCTGAATTCCGCGGAATGGCCCCGCTACATTTGGCCCCATGGAGAGTACGGAAGTTTCCCTGGTCAGGACCCCGCTGTATGGAATGCATGTGGCTGCAGGGGCGAAAATGGTGGCGTTTGCTGGGCACGAGATGCCGGTTCAGTACTCGGGACTTCGAAAGGAGCACGACGCTGTTCGCAAGGCTGTGGGTTTGTTTGATGTGAGCCACATGGGAGAATTGTGGTTTTCCGGCGCAGGGGCTTCGGAATTTTTGCAGCACCAGTTGGCAGGAGACATTGGAAAAGCGGCTCCTGGACGGGCGCTTTACACCTGTCTTCTCAATGGCGAAGGCGGCATCGTGGAGGATCTCTTGGTGTATGGTTTTGATGACCGGTTTCTTTTGGTGGTCAATGCCTCAAACAGACAAGGCGTTGTGGACCGATTCAAAGCGGCCCTTTGCGAAGGCGTGACAATGGAAGATGCGACAGAAAGGATGGCCCTTCTCGCGCTTCAGGGCCCCCATTCAGATGCTGTGATGCAGGCTGTTGGTTTGGACCTCCGGGACTTGGCCTATTACCATCACCGCGAAGCGTCACTCTGTGGCGTTCCAGTTCATGTAGGCGCTACTGGATACACTGGGGAGCGAGGATTTGAATTGTACGTGCCGGCTGACAAGGCTGCGATGGTCTGGTCCATTTTGATGGAAGCAGGCAAATCGCAGGGCATTGTGCCTTGTGGGTTGGGTGCGAGGGACACCCTCAGGTTGGAGAAGGGGTTCTGCCTGCATGGCAATGATATCGACGCGAGTCGCACTCCTGTGGAGGCGGGTTTGAGTTGGACCGTGGGATGGAAGACTGACTTTATCGGCAAGGCCGCGTTGGTTCAGCAGAAGGCCAGTGGTCCTGATGTTAGGCTCGTCGCCTTTCGCATGAAGGACCGAGGCATACCGAGAAAAGGGTATGCCATCGTCGACAGTCAAGGGGCTGAGGTTGGCTTGGTCACAAGCGGCACCCAAAGTCCATCCCTTGGAGCGGCTATTGGTCTTGGGTATGTCCGCGCAGCCTTTGCGGCCAAGGGGTCGGCCTTGTTCATTGAGATTCGTGACAAATGCATAGCGGCCGAAGTGGTCGCCCTCCCCTTTCTTTGATGCCACAGATGAGTCCAACCAGTGACACCTTGCCGGTCGAGCGGCACGAACGCCGAGTCGAAGTGTGCTTCTCTCCGAAGCAATTCGAGTTGTACAAAGACGAGTTCCACACGTGTGTGGTCATCGATGTGCTTCGGGCGACTTCTGCCATTTGTGCTGGGCTGGCCAATGGGGTAGACCGCATCATTCCTGTCGCCTCTGTAGAGGAAGCAAGGGCATTGCAAGCCGAGGGCTGCATTGCGGCAGCCGAACGGAACGGTCAGATTGTGGAGGGATTCGATTTTGGGAACTCCCCTGTGGCCTACTTGGAAGCTGATTTAGAGGGGAAAACAATTGCCCTGACGACAACCAATGGCACAAAAGCCATTGATATCGCCAAGGACATGCCGCAGGTGGCCATTGGTAGCATCAACAATCTTGATGCAATCACCACTTGGTTGATGCAGCAGCCTGGACACGTCCTTTTGTTGTGCTCTGGTTGGAAGGACAAGTTCAATCTCGAAGACACCATTTGTGCAGGAGCGATCGCAGACCGATTGATTGACATCGCGCGCTACAAGAGTGTTGAGGACAGCACCATTGCGGCCAAACACCTGTTTATGGGGATTCGGGGCAACATCTTCTCCTTTTTGAAGGCGTCTTCCCATCGCCGTCGCTTGCGCAACTTGAACATGGGAGAAGACATCAAGTACTGTCTGACCCCGAACACAGTCAACATTGTTCCTGTCTTGCATCAAGGGGCCTTGGTGGATGCCCGGACGTTGAAGGTGGCTGAGGCAGAAGATTGATCCGTCTGGTCTCTCTGGCTTTTCTCTGCCTTCTTGTTCCGGTATGTGGATCATGGGGCTTTGCTGTGCACCGCCACATTAACGCGGCTGCGGTCGATGCTTTACCCGCTCCGCTTTACGGTTGGTTTCTCCCCCATCGCGATTGGCTTTTTGAGCATGCCGTAGATGCGGATAAGCGAAAGCACATGGTCAAACGGGAGTCGCCCAAGCACTACGTGGATCTGGATGCTCCTGCCTTTTCATGTCTTGACACCTTGGGGCCAGCTCCGTGGTTTGACCGGGCACGTTGTGCTTGCAAGGAAGACACGCTCTGGGCATACGGGGTGCTTCCTTGGAGCATCCAATGGGGCTATTCAAGGTTGGTCGCGGCCATGGATACGGGGAGCGCTGAGGCCATTTTGAGGGCGGCCTCAGATTTGGGTCACTATGCAGCGGATGCACATGTCCCATTGCACACCACGGTCAACTACAATGGCCAGTGGACGGGTCAAGACGGCATTCATGCCCTGTGGGAGACCCGATTGCCTGAGCGTTACGGGAGTGAATACATGTTGGTGGTTGCGCCACCAGAGTTGCTGCGAGATGTCGGGTCATGGGCTTGGCATACGGTGAGGCAGAGCCATGCGGCAGTAGACAGCGTTCTGGATTTTGAGAAGGCGTTGGTGGATGGATGGCCTGGGGACCTCATGGTCCGGGAGAAAAGGGGGCGAACGATGGCGCTGCAGAGGGTGCCTGCTTGGTGTGATGTTTATCACGACGCTCTGGACGGTATGGTGGAGCGGCGTTGGAGGGCGTCCATCCATGGTGTGGCCAGTTTGTGGACCTCTGCGTGGGTGTCGGCGGGTCAGCCTGACCTGAGCAGGGTGTTGCTTCCCAGAACAGGGAGGCGTTTTCCATGGATTAAGTCTGTGAGGAAGGGCAGAGAATTCGGGTCTGACTGAGTGTTTTCATCGGGTAACTTGGAGGCAGATGAAGCGATTGGTCCTCCTCAACCCATACTCTACCGGAAGCCATGCCTTGTGGGAGGAGGGCATGCGTGTGCATCTGCCTCAAGCGGCCGAAGCCGATGGAGAGGCGCTGGAAGTCTATATATGGAGCTTGCCTGGTCGGCACTGGAAATGGCGAATGCATGCGAGCGGATTGACCTTGGCGGATCGGATGATGTCGGATTTGAATGGGGATTGGATCCCCGATGGATTTCTCGTCACAGACATGATGGATGTGGGCCAGTTCAGGGCTGCGCTCCCCCCGCGGATGAGGCAG
>CAXHAW010000264.1:0-3292 GCA_964014525.1 uncultured bacterium | reverse complement strand
CATGATCCGGCGACCACCGAGATCTACACCGGTAGGATCGTCGCAGCGTCAGATGTGTATAAGAGACAGATTCCGGAGTGCAAGGCGCGATGGGCCGTGGAATTGGTGCTGTCCACTTGTGGCCAGTGGCCGATGGTCCAAGGTCCATGTGAGGTCCACGTGGCGGGACCGCATGTGGGGTCAATCCAATCCAAGGGGGTGCGCAGGTCCTTCACGAGGGCTATTTTAGCGCACATTGAAACAACCTAACGAATCCCTTGACCCGCGCACGTACGCGATGGAGCCCCGAGCCGGCCGCAAACGCCTTGAAGGGCCCACTACGGATGTATTGGTAACCGCCATTGTGGCGGGCATCCAAGAAGTCAAAGGCAGTCGCATTTGCATTGTGGACTTCAGTCAGATCCTAAACAGTGTGGCCGCGCGATTTGTGATTTGCGAGGGCCAGTCCAATACACAAATAGAGGCCATTGCGCGCAGCGTGGAGGAGTTTACCGAAAAGCAGCACAATGAGTCGCCTTGGACGAAGCAGGGATTGCGAAGCGGCCAATGGGCCCTGCTTGATTACGCGGACGTAGTGGTGCACGTCTTCCATAAGGATTGGCGAGAGCACTATGGTCTGGAAGAACTTTGGGCCGATGCCCAACAACAGTTTATTCCAGATGCGCCGACCACAGGCCCAGACCCAGAGGACTATCCGGAATATTGATTTTTTCCGAACCCATGCAGAACGGAGGTCTTCAACGTGAAGCCTTCAGGGGCAATGGCTGCATCACTTGAGCAAAACGGAGGGTTCGATGTTGAGGGAGACCCATCCCCATTGTTGCAGTTGTTCTGCGGATTGAGACGCTTCGGTTTCTGACAGGTGGCCTTGTCGATTGACGTGTTCTGGTGTGCAGTCCATGAGCGACCACCCGACAGTCCAAGAGAGGCCTTCCTGACTGAATCCTGTGAGATACATGTCCAGTTCTTGGGCGAGGAGCCCCCGGAACCCAAAGGCCCGGAAGTGATGAAAAACAGCCCCCCAAGAGCAAGATTCTGAGATGGGCCCGCGGTGTCGAATGTGCAGGTCGGTCAGTCCGTTTGTTGCTGCACCCAGGTAGAAATGGTCCATCCATCCATAGAATTTGTGGTTGGTGCCAAGCAGGGGGCTGAATGCCGCGCCAGCGCCCTCGTCTGTCAGGAGATCGAGTCCAGCAACCCATGTGTGTCCCGATGGTCCAGTTCGTCCTCCTTCGAGGGTCCACATGGCGCCAGACCCGCCACCGTCTGGCTTTTGGAGATAGGCTTCGGTTGCCCACCACCCGGAATCTCCCATTTTGGATGTCCAAGTCAGTCCTGTTGTGAAGGCTGAGAACTCAGTGTGGCTTTCCTGGTCATAGGCAAGCAAGGTCAATTTGTGCCGGGCGCCGAATGGTTGGGTGTGGTGTATAAGAAGCCGGCGTGTTTGGTTGATTTCGTCCCAAGCTGCCATGGCTGATGTCCTGTTTTTCTCTTGCTCTCGAATCAGCAGGATGCCGTCGAGAAATCGACCGGGATTTGCCCAGTTTGCAGCGCCGACAATCCGTCCATTATCGATGTCGATTTTTTGCCTGCCGACCACAGCCTTGATGCCATCTCGCAGGACCAGAGAGCCCCAAGCTTCCGCTGCCCCGATGTTGGCTTGGGTGTTGCCACCGGGCTGCCCGTAGTTTCGGACATCTTGGAATTGAATGCGAAAAGCCATCCTGCCCCAACCGCCGCTGAACCCGATGCGGTTCCTTTGGAAAGTGGACAGGTTTCCTCGGTCTTCGGATGTGCTGGTCAGTTGATAACCATCTCGCCACTCGGACCGGACGCGGAGTTGGAATTCGAAAAGAAGCGTGGTGTCGGGCTGACCTTGGGCTGAGGAGAGGAGTGGCCAGAAAACGAGCAACAGGAGGGGAACATGGACTCTCATGAAAATTCTGCTGTATTCTCGGTAACGGGAAATTGGATGTTCAGGTGTTGGCTGACCTATGCCAACATCGAAGAGCAAGGGTTGTTCCGTGGGCCATTTAATCTTGGTGCAAATGAAATTGAATCCAGACATCGCCATTCCTTTTCGAAGCGAGAAATCTGCTCTTTTTGTGGTTTAACTGGATCAAAAAAACCCAATGATTTTATGATTGGTGCTGAATTAGGTCTGTGTTTCCCCACAAATGTGAACAAGGTGTTTGCCGGGAATCAAAGGGTTCGAGCGGGAATGGGTGTGTCGTAGATTCGTACGCTGTGGCTTCAGAGGTGTGGGGTAAGTGTCCCGCTGAACTCTTGTGCCACGAAATGGTTGAACCTACATGGAATCGAAAAATCCGGAACCTCGAAAGGCGGGCCGTCCCAATTTCAATTTTTACTGGGTATACGCTGGAATTGGCGCCCTGTTGATTGCGATGATTCTCAGTGGATCGAACCCATCCGCAGGAAGCATCAGTTTCCAGCAGCTGGTGCGAAAAGCGGAATCAGGTGAGTTTCGCAAACTCAGCCACAACGGAATGGTTGTTGAGGCTTGGTACACGGACGGGGCGAGAGACTCCATCATGAAAGACAGGTCGGATGGTCCGCTGGGCGGTGGATTGCTCCAAGGAGCAGACCTTATCGTAGAGATTCCGCCCTCGGAGAAGAACATTGACCGATTGGACCAGCTTGCTGCGGAGGGGGCCGTGGCCGTTGTCTATGAAAGGCCCAATGAATGGGGCCAGCAGCTCGTTTTTTACATCATTGTCCTCGCACTGATGGTGGGGGTTTGGATGGTGCTGATGCGCCGCCTGGGCGGCGGTGGTGGCGGTGGTGGTCAGATATTCAACATTGGAAAATCGAAAGCCCAGTTGTTTGACAAGGAGAACGCCACCCAGGTGAACTTCAAAGATGTGGCCGGGCTGGAAGGGGCAAAGGAGGAATTGGCCGAAATCGTGGAGTTCCTCAAGAACCCCGAAAAGTACACTGACTTGGGGGCGAAGATTCCCAAAGGAGCGCTGTTGGTCGGCCCCCCGGGAACAGGCAAAACACTCTTGGCCAAGGCTGTGGCGGGAGAGGCCAAAGTTCCCTTCTTCTCGTTGAGCGGGTCGGACTTCGTGGAGATGTTCGTCGGGGTGGGAGCGAGTCGTGTTCGGGACCTCTTCAAACAAGCCAAAGAAAAGAGCCCGTGTATCGTGTTCATCGATGAGATTGACGCCGTTGGTCGGGCCCGAGGCAAAAACGCGAGCATCGGCTCAAACGACGAGCGGGAGAACACCTGTCTCTTATACACATCTGACGCTGCCGACGATCCTACCTGTGT
>CAXHAW010000263.1:0-3300 GCA_964014525.1 uncultured bacterium | reverse complement strand
CCTTTTGCCTGACGGTGCTCTGCGCGCACGCCCAACAATTCAACATCTCCCCAACGGACAGTTTGGTTGAGGAGTTCCCCACCGACAGCCTGACCCGGATTTTTCAATTGGATTTTCCCAACGCGACGGCGGACTCCCTCGGCCTTACGTGGCGCTGGATTGGGGGAGGGTGGACCGAAGGGTGGGACGTGAACCTCTGCGACTTGGGTGAGTGCTACACCGGTGTTCCTTCTGATGCGGACATGATGCCCATGCCACCTGATGGAGCCGCCTTTCTAAAGCTGATTGTCAATTCCCTGGAAGTTGAGGGGAACTGCTTTTTGCACTTTTGGGTGTGGCCGACCGGCAACCAAGACGCCCTCGTTGACGTCTATTTCGACCTTCAAAATGGTGGCGTGAACACCATTGAATCCTTGGATGTGTTCTCAGCACCCAGGGCCTATCCCAATCCCGTCATGTCTGGACAGACCGTGACCTTGGACGGCCTGAATCCATTTTCTCCATTCGCCGTGCAACGCTTCGGGCCGGATGGGAAGTTTCACCTTTGCGATCCGTCGGCAACCCCGTCGGGATGGACCTTATCCACCACAGGATGGCCCGCGGGCCAGCACTGGATACAGTGGTCCGATTCTCGGCCCCCCGTCCGCCTGATCGTGGAATGACCTGCAAACAAAGAACCATGAAGTTCACCTTGACCCAAGCGCTGGCTGCGCTGATGCTTTTCGCTGGATGCCTGTCCACTGCGATGGCCCAAAATGTTACCCTGATTGCCGATGACCACAACGGCATCGTCGTCCGATTTGACTTTTCGGATCCGATGTTGAATGAGGTGGAGACCGAAGCGGGCGTGGCCATGTTGCCACGCGTCATCGGAGACACCCCACTGCTTCGCGCCGGTGCGCCTGATGTGTCCAAGGTGGACGCGACCCTGATGATTGGGGCACAATCCGGCACGGCCTTGGAGGTCATCGAAACCGAGTTCGTGGAGTTCACGGATGTCGAGGTGGCACCGAGCAAGGGCAACCTGTATCGCAATGTGGACCCCGCCACGGTGCCCTTCACCCAAGGGGCCGTCTATGGCGAGGACGCGTTCTACCCAGAGGCCCCGGCAGCCCTGCAGCAGCCGTTTGTTCAGCGCGGCGTTCGCGGCCAGAGCATTTGGGCCTATCCGTTCCAGTACAACGCAGTGAGCAAGGTGTTGCGCGCCCACACCTCCATCACGGTGAGGATTGTGGAGACCGAGGCAACCGCTGTGAACCCAGCCGTGGCCCCAGCCCGCGTGTCCCCCGAATTTGCGGACCAACTGAGCCGCAGGTTCCTCAATGCAGACAGTGCTGAGGACCGCTATGACTACATCGAAGAGCACGGCAAAATCGTGGTGGTGACGGACGCCATGTACGACGCTGCACTCGCGCCGCTCATCCAATGGAAAATCGAAAAGGGCCTGCCCACCGAAGTGGTGTATGCCTCGGATTTCGGAAACGACTACGACGCCATCAAGGACTTCTTGGCCGACCAGTACCTCAACGAGGGCATGACCCACGTGATTCTGGCCGGAGATGAAGACCAGGTGGCCTCCACCATCGTCAACAATGGCGGTGGCACGGGATACTGCGACCCTTGTTACTCCTTCGTGGAAGGCAACGACCACTACCCTGAGTTCTTTGTGGGCCGCATGCTGGTGCACACGGCAGCCGAGATGGAAACCGTGGTCGAGCGGACCTTGGAGTACGAGAAAAACCCGTTCCTCGGAGAGGAGTGGTTCAACATCGGTGTGGGCATCGGCTCCAACGAGGGCGCCGGCATCGGCGACAACGGAGAGAGCGATTGGGAGCACCTGAACGCCATCAAGGACAAGCTCCTCGACTATGACTTCCAAGAGGTGTGGGAGCTTTACGACGGCAACCAGACCGGCAGCAGTCCGACAGGTGGTGAGACGGCAGATGAGGGAGGCAATCCCAATTCCAATGACATGGTCGAGCTCGTCAACAAGGGGCTGTCCTTCATCAACTACACTGGACACGGGTACCACGGCGGCATCGCCTCCAGCGGATTCAACATCAGCGCCATCAACCAGACGACCAACAATGGCATGTACGGTTTCTTCGTGCCTGTGGCCTGTTGCGTCGGGGACTTCGATGAGAGCGACGGTTCCGGCGACTGCTTCGGCGAGGTCTGGATCAAGCACACCTACAACGGATCCCCAGCAGGGGGAATCGGCGGGGCCTTCTCCAGCGTGTTGCAAAGCTGGGCACCCCCCATGCGCGGACAGGACGAGATGACCGACTTGGTCGTGGAGTCGGGTGAGGTGGAAGCGCACCACACCTTTGGCTCCATTGTCGCCCACGGCTGCTCCGGCATGATCGACTCCTACGGTGGGGGTGGAGAGGAGATGATGGACACGTGGTGCATTTTCGGTGACCCCACCGTGATGTTGCGCACGGCCTTCCCATCTGTGTTGTCCATGACCCACCAAGAGGTGTACTTCCTCGGAACGCCCGCCATCGAAATCAGCTGCCCAACGGAGGGTGCGCTCATCGCCTTGACCCAAGGCGACCAGATTCTCGGGACGGCGTTTGTGGAGAACGGCATGGCCACCATCACCCTCGATGCGCCCCTCGGCGTGCCTGGGGACTATGTGCTCACCGGCACGGCCTACAACACGATTCCCTACCAGACGACGGTTCAAGCCCTACCGGCGGAGGGCCCCTATCTCTTGAGCACCGGAAACACGGCCGCGGATCCCATGGGGGACAACGACGGTTTGGTGGACCAAGGAGAGAGCATCGATTTGGACATTGACCTGTCCAATGTGGGCATTGAAACCGCTGCTGACGTGATGGTGACCATCACCACTGTCGACGCATGGGTGACCATCACCAATGGCTCGGTTTCAGCGGGTGACATCGATGCAGACGGCACCTTGACGTTGTCTGGATTCACCTTTGACGTGACGCCCGGTGTGGAAGACCAACACGTGGCCCTTTTCGATGTCCTCATCACAGATGCAGATGGAAACGAGTGGACCACGTCCTTCCCGGTGACGCTCAACGCGCCGCACTTCACCATCTTGGACCTGGCTGTAGAAGACGGGGGCAATGGCATCCTCGAGAGCGGCGAAACCGCCAACTTGGTGGTCACCGCGATCAACGATGGTCACGATGCGGCTGCTGCCAACCCATGGGGGACCATGGCCATTTCACACCCCGACCTGATCTTCTCTCAGAATGGCGACTACCTCGACGTGGTGCTTCAGCCCTGTCTCTTATACACATCTCCGAGCCCACGAGACTTCACGGA
>CAXHAW010000262.1:0-3309 GCA_964014525.1 uncultured bacterium | reverse complement strand
CCAACACACCACTGATGATCAATGCCAACCCTGCATACAACATGTCCGTTGGCTGGCTCAGGTCCGCTGTATCAGTGGAGGCCATCACAGAGCGGATGTACATGATGGTCCATGCCAATCCTGCAGCCAAGAGAATGAGGCTAAAGCTGTGGCTGCGGACCAAGAAAAAGAGGTCGCGGTATTTGTCGTTCGAATCGTTCATGCTGTGGGGCGCAATAAAGTGCGAAACAAGCAGGGCGAAGCTAAGGAATCCAAAGCGGAAGACCACCTTGCGAGTCCGTACTTTGCCCACGTCCGGCAACCACTTTGCGGAACCCTCAAACCCAGCCGTGTCGAGCACTCCCCTATCCGACGAAATTGAAGACCGCCTGAGGGCTGCCTTTCCACACGCCCCCACGGCGAGCCAAGACGGGCTCATCCACGCGCTGGGACGGTTCTTGGTCAGTGTCCAGCCGCGATGCTGTTTGGTGGTCCGCGGTTATGCCGGTACCGGAAAAACGACCACCATGGCGGCCCTCGTGCAAGTGCTGAGGGACCTTCGCCGCCCGGTTGAACTCTTGGCGCCGACGGGACGCGCGGCCCAAGTGATGGGACGTTACGCTGGCCTTCAGGCGAGCACCATCCACAGGCGGATTTATCTGCGAAAGGCCGCGCCGGACGGCGGCACTTCGGCCAGCATCGCCCCATATACCCGAAAAGGCGCCGTCTTCATTGTCGACGAAGCCTCCATGATTGGGCGCGACAGCGGACTGCGCCAATCCGGTGCAGCAGGCGCCGGTTTCCATTACCGCGACCTGCTGTCTGATCTGTTCCAGTTCTGTCTTCAGGCACCGGGCAGCCGCATCATCCTCGTGGGTGACGACGCCCAGCTCCCCCCGGTGGGCAGTGCCATATCCCCTGCTCTAGACGGCCCTCAGCTCGCGCGAGAATTCGACTTGACCCTGGCCCAGCGCACCCTCGACGACGTCGTCCGCCAAGAACTCGACTCCGGCATCTTGGCCAACGCCCACGCCCTCCGTCAGGACATTGCACTCGCCAAGGATTTACCGGACACCGTCGATGCTCCCCTTCCCCAATTCAGCTCAGACGACTACCCCGATCTGCACGTTGTCAACGGCAACGATCTGGCCGAACTCCTCGACGACCTCCACCACCGCCACGGAGAGCAGGATGTAGTCGTCATCACCCGATCCAATCGCAGAGCAAACGACTTCAACGAGCAAATCCGCCGTCGCATCCTCTGGCGCGAAGAGGAACTCGATGCCGGCGACCGCCTCATGGTCGTCCGCAACAATTACCATTGGCTCAAAGAGAATGACACCTACCCCACGGACCTCATCGCCAATGGTGACACGCTGGTCGTCCAGAAAATCGTGCGCCGCTTCGAACGCTACGGCCTGCGCTACGCAACAGCCGACTTGAAGATGGAGGACTTCCCAGACGCTCCTTCTTTCGAAGCCGCAGTTATGCTCGACGCCCTGCACGTGGACGGTCCGAGCCTCCCCGGCACCCGCATGAAAACGCTCTTCGAAAACGTGATGCTCGACCACGCCCACCTCGGCAGCAAGAGAAAAATCGCCGAGGCCGCCAAGCAAGACCCCTGCACCCAAGCCCTCCAAGTCAAATTCGCCTACGCCGTCACCGCCCACAAAAGCCAAGGCGGCCAATGGCCCGCCGTCGTCATCGACCAAGGCTACCTCACCGAAGAGATGGTCGACCTTGAATGGCTGCGCTGGCTCTATACAGCGCTCACCCGCGCCCAACAAGAAGCCCACCTCCTCAACTTCCACCCCCGCTTCCTATTCTCCCCCAACAACAACGTATAAAAACAGTGATACAGGGTATCTCAGGAACGTTAATAAAAATTAAGGTATGATACACAAGTATTTAATGCCCATGGCGGCTATGACAGAAATAAAAAATACAAAAAGCTCGGGTTTTCGGGAGTGATAGAAAAACCGGTGACCCCCATGCCATTGGAGGAATTCCTCAAGTCACACAGCAATGACAACCAAAACCCAAACTGAATTCGACCCCACCTATTTCCGACAGCTTTTTGGTGAGGACCAAGCAACGTGGGCAGAGTTTATCGTGGTTTCGATCAAGGCGTTCCAAAACGCCAAAGATGAACTTAGCAAAGCAACACAAGCGGGCGACATGGCGTCCATGTCGAGAATCAGGCACAGCGTCGGACCCTCTCTGACCCAATGGGGCGCTGTCAGTCTAGAGGCCGCTCTCCAAGACCTGTCCCCCAACGCACATGCATCTTGGCCATCCATCCAAACGGAGTTTGACGCACTGATTCAGGCGCTGGAAGCCCTCTGATTCGACAGCATCTCAAAACAAAAGAGGGGGCCAATTGGCCCCCTCTTTCAATTTGATTTACTGACAGTTTGCTCAGGCCATTCGGGCCTTTAGGTCGCCGTCTATGGCGTCGAGGAACTCTTCTGTGGTGAGCCAGTGCTCCTGCGTCATGTCCTTGCCGTGAATCAGCAGCGCGAGGTCCTTGGTCATCCGTCCCCCTTCAACCACGTCGATGCACACCTGCTCGAGCGTCTGGGCGAAATTGCGCAAGGCATCATTTCCATCCAGTTTTCCCCGGAAGTCCAGCCCTCGAGTCCATGCGAAAATGCTCGCAATGGGGTTGGTGGACGTCTTGTTGCCCTGTTGGTGCTGACGGTAGTGCCGTGTAACCGTTCCATGGGCAGCTTCTGCCTCCATGGTCTTGCCGTCCGGCGTGACGAGGGTGGACGTCATCAGGCCGAGCGAACCGAAGCCTTGGGCCACCGTGTCGGACTGGACGTCGCCGTCGTAGTTCTTGCACGCCCAGACAAAACCACCGTTCCACTTCATTGCAGCCGCAACCATGTCGTCGATAAGGCGATGCTCATAGGTGATACCCGCAGCCTCGAATTCTGTCTTGAACTCCTGATCAAACACCTCCTGGAATATGTCCTTGAAACGACCGTCATACGCCTTGAGGATGGTGTTCTTGGTCGAGAGGTACAAGGGCCAGCCTTTGGCCAACGCCTGGTTCATGCAACTGCGGGCAAAACCGTAGATGCTCTCATCGGTGTTGTACATGCTCATGGCCACACCGCCGTCTCCTTCGAAGTTGAAGACCTCCCATTCGGTGGCTTCGCCTCCCCCTTCGGGAATGAACGACATGGTGAGCTTGCCCTTGCCCTTGATGACCGCATCCGTGGCTTTGTATTGGTCACCGAATGCGTGACGGCCAATGCAAATCGGCTGCGTCCACCCCGGAACCAGCCTGGGTACGTTCTTCATGATGATGGGCTCGCGGAAGAC
>CAXHAW010000261.1:0-3324 GCA_964014525.1 uncultured bacterium | reverse complement strand
ACCTCCAACCCCACGCCTTTCGACAGCTCGGCTCGCTGGAATTCCTCGCGAAGCAGGCTGTGGAAGGCTTTATTACCGGTCTGCACCGAAGCCCTTACCACGGGTTTAGCGTTGAATTTGCGGAGCACCGCCTTTACAATCCAGGCGAGAGCATGCGCCATGTGGATTGGAAGCTGTTTGCCCGGTCGGACCGCCTCTACGTCAAACGTTATGAGGAGGAGACCAACCTCCGATGCCAGATCGTCATCGACACGAGCGGCTCCATGTACTACCCGGCGGATGTCACTCCGGAGACGGGAATGAACAAGATCAAATTCGCGACGCATGCATCCGCCACGCTGATTGAGCTGTTCAAGCGCCAACGAGACTCAGTGGGACTGAGCTTGTTTGACAGCAGCTTGCATGCCCACCACAAGGCGCGTTCGACTGTTGCTCACAACCGGCTGCTCTATTCGGAACTCGAAAAAACACTGTCTGGGGTAGGGGAAGGCGGCAAGGAAACGGCTGCAGTCGAAGCCCTGCACACCATTGCTGAAGCGACACCAAAACGGTCACTCATCGTCTTGTTCAGCGACCTGCTCGACCGCACCCAAGATTTGGACGCCGTGTTTGCTGCGTTGGCCCATTTGCGGCATGCCAAGCACGAAGTGGTGGTTTTCCATGTGCTCGATGAGCGCACCGAACAGCAGTTCGATTTTGCCGATAGACCGACCACCTTCATCGACCTAGAATCAGGGGAGGAGGTTCGGGCCAATCCCGCGGAGCTCCGTGACACCTATGTGGCGCGTATGGCCCGACTTCGACAAGAGCTCAATGTACGCTGCGGCTCGGCAGGCATTGACTGGGTGGAGGTCGACATCGCGAAAGGAGTGAACCCCGTCCTTACGGCCTACTTGCTCAAGCGACAACGGATGAAGTGAGCAAATTGTTAATTATAGTTTGCTGACTTTCAGCATTAAAGGAGGGTTGTCAACATTTCAACATGTCCATTTCTTGGTCATTTATTGATATCGTGTTTTCTTGCGCGCCCTTCACAACCGCCCTGCAAGGCACGCCATGTCAAACCACTTCCTCATTCGTCGCGCGGCGCAAACTGCTGCGTCCGCATTGGCCCTCACTCCAGCGATGGTTCATTCTGTGACGGCAACAGCAGAGGCTCCGTTTGCCCTTCCCGATCATCGGACTGTCCACGACCCCATCGGCAAGCAACATCTCTTAGAGCGAATGTCCATAGACACAGAATCCAAGAGGGACCGAATCACCTTGACTGTGGACATGGAGAAGGAGGACTTTGTGCTCTATCAGGTGGCCACACCGGATGGAAAAGTCCTGCGCAGTGGCTCTTGGCTGCTGGCTCCAGGACCCAATGAACTTGCTTTGGACGCAAAAAAATGGCCTTCGGGAACGCTGGAATTGAGCGTATTGACCCGCAAGGACTTGATGAAGCTTGACTTTCGGCGCTAACCATGCCGATGGCCATCGACAAAAATTTCGATGCCGCTTGCAACCAATGAAAGGCGCAACCGTATATTTGCGCCCCCGCAGACGGGAAGCCGTTTGTGAAGGTCGAAAGACCAGGTCTGGTAGTTCAGTTGGTTAGAATACATGCCTGTCACGCATGGGGTCGCGAGTTCGAGTCTCGTCCAGACCGCCAACCCAAATCAAGAGTCCCTCAGCCCTAACGGTTGGGGGACTTTTGCTTCTCGCCTGTGCTTCGGCCGTCCAATGATGGTTGCCTGACCCATTAGAACATCTAGCAAAAAGCGGCCATGCGAATTCACAAACGGGGACCTGTTTGTCATTGATCCTTCTAAAATTAGAGCATGAACAAACTGCTTGCCTTTCTGCTCTTTGGTATCGGCAGTTTGGCCACTGCGCATGGGCAACCGGATGCCGCCTTCGATTGCCAGCCGGAGGGATCTTGCGCTACGACTGTGGATTATGCTTTTGCTGAGTCAGTTCTCGGAGCTGCACGGGTCTTCCCTGCGCATTAATGTGGCCTGGCGCTGGGTCGAACACCCTATCAGCCATGGTTATATTTGTACCTCCCTGCAAAGGCAATCAAGCGGCAACTGAATGGGGGGACAGCTGGAGCACGGCCAAGAGGGCCAAATAAGATTCAGGCTGTTCCGCCTCTCCGGTGACGTGGAGTTGATGAAGAAAATGGGGGCATGATTACGGTGAGTTGATGAGTCTGTACAGCGAGTATCTCCAGGAAATTGAGGACAGGAAGGGCCAAGGTTTGCATGCCAAACCCATTGATGGCGCAGACTTGTTGACCGAAGTCATTGAGAACATCAAGGACCCGCAGAGCCCACACAGAGAAGGCGCCATGGGCTTCTTCATCTACAATACCCTGCCAGGAACCACGAGCGCAGCAGCTGTCAAGGCTGCATTCTTAAAAGAGATCATTCTGGGGCAGGCGATGGTCCCCGAAATCACCCAGGAATTTGCACTGGAGCAGCTGTCTCACATGAAGGGGGGGCCATCCGTTAGTGTTTTGTTGGACTTGGCATTTGGAGATGACGGGGCCATTGCCAGCGCTTCTGCCAATGTGCTGAAGAGCCAGGTCTTTCTGTATGAATCTGACATGGACCGCCTGAAAGAGGCGTTCCTGCAAGGAAATGAAATCGCCATTGACGTTCTACAGAGCTACGCCAAGGCGGAGTTCTTTACCAAGCTTCCGGAAGTGCCGGAGGAGATTCAAGTGGTGACCTACATCGCTGGAGTGGGTGACATCTCAACCGACCTCCTGTCGCCGGGAAGCGAAGCCCACTCCCGGTCCGATCGCGAGCTTCACGGGCAATGCCTGATCACCCCGCGGGAGCAACAAATGATGGTTTCCCTTCAGAAGCTGCATCCGGACAAAAAGGTCATGATGCTCGCAGAAAAGGGCACCATGGGGGTGGGTTCATCTCGGATGTCCGGCGTGAACAACGTCGCCCTTTGGATTGGCGAGCAAGCAAGCCCATACGTCCCCTTCATCAACATTGCGCCTGTTGTGGGCGGAACCAATGGCATTTCTCCCATTTTCCTCACGACTGTTGGCGTCACAGGGGGCATTGGCATCGACCTGAAGAACTGGGTCAAAAAGCGCGACGCCGATGGAAACACGGTGCTTGACGAAAATGGAGATCCAGAATTGGAACAAGTCTATTCTGTGGACACCGGAACAGTGCTGACCATCAATACCAAGAAGAAAAAACTATACAAAGACGGGGAGGAGCTGATTGACATCAGCAGTGCCCTGACACCGCAGAAAATGGAGTTCATCAAGGCCTGTCTCTTATACACATCTGACGCTGCCGACGATCCTACCTGTGT
>CAXHAW010000260.1:0-3324 GCA_964014525.1 uncultured bacterium | reverse complement strand
AGATTCCGTGAAGTCTCGTGGGCTCGGAGATGTGTATAAGAGACAGATGGAAGACGGTGGACAGGCCTGGCCAAGGATGGTAGAGAAGGCCCTGACCGAGCTGCGGGCATGGGCTGTGAAGAATTGAAGACTTTTCACCCTTATCATCCCCTATCCCTTCGGTATTTTGCCATTCATGTCCGGTGTAAACAAGGTGATGCTGATTGGCCGTCTTGGACGGGAACCCGAAACGCGATGGTTTGAGGGGGGCCGTTCAATGAGTGCGCTGTCCATCGCCACCTCCGAACGACACAAGGACGCGGACGGAAACCTGAGGGAACGCACCGAATGGCACAGGGTTGTGCTGTGGCAGCAGCTCGCGGAAATCGCGGAGAAGCACCTCAAAAAAGGGGACCGTATTTACGTTGAAGGCAAACTGAGGTCTCGCACTTGGCAGGACCAAGCGGGCGTCGAACACAAAACCGTAGAAGTCGTGGGAGAACGGATTGAGATGCTCGGAAGCCCTTTGCGTCAAGAGGAGGGTGCCCAAGATTCTCCGGCGCAAGGACCCCACCCTATGGACGCTTCTGCCCTTCCCATCTGACATGATGGACATGACCAACGGTATGGCCTGGATGGCCGGTGCCACCTCTCTTCTTCTTCTTGTGGTGAGCGCTTTTGTCTCTGGCAGTGAGATTGCATTTTTCTCCCTCGGACCCAACGAACGACGCGCGCTATCCGAAGCGGAAGACGACCGATCCCGAGCGGTTATCGACCTGCTCGAGGGGCCCGCAGAAGGGAAAGGACCGCGACAGCTACTGGCAACGATCCTCGTCTTGAACAACGCGGTCAACATTCTGATCATCCTCCTTTCCACGGTGCTCATGCAGCATTGGCTTCCATCCCTTCCCGGATGGATTGGCACCCTGCTTCACATCTTCGGTGTGACTTTGCTGATTGTGCTTTTTGGAGAGGTCTTGCCCAAGGTTCACGCAAACCGAAATCCGCTGGGACTCGCCAGGGTCATGGCCCGCCCACTTCGTGTTGCAAGGATGGTTTTGCGCCCAGCTTGGCAGCCGATGAACGCGCTCGCTTCCATCCTCTCCTCGACGGTGGACAGCGCCCCGCCCGACCTGTCCATCGAAGACTTGGAACACGCCGTTCAGATTACAGATTCAGAAGACAGGTCCGCAGAGGAGAACCGCATCCTGAGTGGCATCGTCAATTTTGGCTCCAAGGACGTCAAGCAAATCATGACCCCGAGGACGGATGTGACTGCATTTTCACAGGACATCGACTGGTCCCAAATCAAGGCCGAAATCGCGGAATGCGGATTTAGTCGTGTTCCCATCCATACCGACGGACTTGATCAGATCAAGGGCATCCTTTATGCGAAAGACCTGTTGGCCCATCGCCAAAAGGAAAATGTGGACTGGAACGCATTGCTTCGACAGCCATTCTTCGTTCCAGAAAACCGCATGATTGACGATCTGCTCCGAGATTTCCAGAGCATGAAAGTCCATCTCGCCATCGTTGTGGATGAGTATGGCGGAACGAGCGGCATTGTCACACTCGAAGACGTGATCGAAGAAATCGTCGGCGAGATCTCAGACGAGTTTGACGATGAAGACATTTTGTATTCCCGGATCAACGAGCACACGGTCGTGTTTCAGGGCAAAACGGCCTTGGTTGACGTCTATCGAATCCTCGGTATTGACGGTGCTGAATTCGAGTTAGAAAAGGGAGAAAGCGACACGGTAGGCGGCTTCATCGTGGAACAAATGGCCAGGCTGCCAAAACCCGGAGAGCAAATTGACTTCAATGGCTTTGCGCTCGTCGCTGAAGCCGTCGACAGGAGGAGGGTCCTTCAGGTGAAGGTGATTCTCCCCGCCGAAGGGAAGGACAGTGGAACAAGAAAAGAAAGCGGCCCCTCTCGCGGAAAGACAGGAATTGCATTGCTGGTGTTCGCCCTGTCTCTGGGCATGGCCTTGTCAGGTTGCGAAGGCGATTCTTTTGTGCCTCGCCCCAAGGGATACTTTCGGATTGCCCTGCACGACACAGTATACCGTCCAGTCGCCCTTCCCTGTCCAATTGCATTTCCCATCTCGCGCTTCGCTCTGCTCGAACCTGTTCAAGACTTCGCGCCGGACAGCTGTTGGTTCAATGTGGTCTACCCGGCGTATAAAGCGCGAATACACTGCACATACGCAGGGGGAGTGAGGCTAGACCCTGTTGTGGAGGATGCATTCCAACTCGCTTACGAACACGAAATCAAAGCAGATGCAATCCGAATCCAACGCTCTGATCGAGCCGATGGAGGGGCCACAATTCGATGGGACATCGCTGGTGATGCAGCCAGCCCAATCCAGTTTCTGTGCACAGACGGCGAAGACCGCTTCCTGCGAGGGGCGCTCTATTTTGAATTGCGTCCCAACGCCGATTCCCTCGCCCCAGTTGTGAAGCGAATTGGTGACGATGTAGAACGCCTTCTGAACCAAATGTCATGGCTTTGATCTTGGTTCTCGACGCGGGAGGAAGCCGCCTAAAATGGGCGACAATCAAAGGTGGAGTCCCTGAGAAATTCCACTCCGCCCCCTGGTCCGAAGCCAAGGATTCATTGCGCGAATGGACCGATGGCCATGGTGCCAAAGCCTCAAATGAGCCACTGATTATGGGCCTTCTTGAGCGCCCAACCACGCCTAGAGCATTGGCATCCGGTTTCCCCAGCTGGCTGACTGAAACACACAACGTGGAGCTGGTTCACCTGGACCCCAACACCTCCTGCCCTTTTGTCATCGAATACAAAGAAGGAAAGCCAGGTGCAGACCGTCTAACTGCGGCTTTGGCCTGCTCTAAACGAGACCCTGGCGGCAGTTATGTGATTGTCGATGCGGGCACCTGTATCACGGTCGATCTTCTTTCCCCTGGGCGCTGGAGGGGAGGGGCCATCCTGCCCGGACTGTCGCTCCAATCCTCTTCCCTCGCCCTTGCAGGCCTCCCGGTGTTGCAGAAAAAAAACAACGCTTGGCCGCACCAAAAAGGGCCAAAAGGTGCGCTGGGCCGCACCACAATAGAAGCCATTGAAGCGGGTATTCCTTGGGCCGCGAGGCAAGCTGTGACCGCCACAGCCGCCGCCCTGATGGAAATCGACCCCTGCGCCCAAGTCATTCTCACAGGAGGAGATGCAGATCATTTTGACGGCATGGGTGGATGGCGGACTTTCGCGGACCCGAATCTCGTCCTGTCCGGAATGGTCCATCTCCTGAACGCAAAGACTGCATGACCCCTCGCTGCGCCATCACCGCATTTTGCTTGACCGCTTGGCTTCTCCTGCCTTGCCTATAC
>CAXHAW010000259.1:0-3337 GCA_964014525.1 uncultured bacterium | reverse complement strand
CTTCTGGCTCCTTTCTCAAGGGTTTTGCTCAGTTTACTCAGGGCAGTAAAGGCCAGGGAGCTTTCACCACCGCCAGCCCAGTTTTCTAGGGCCGTTTGACTCAGGTTCAGTCCGAGGGTGCCGCCGAACTTGCTGACCGTATCCATTGGATTTTCGTCGGCTGTCTGGACGACTTTCTCCACGCGAGGAACCGGAAGTTGTGCTGCTAAATCAGGGCTTGTCCACAGCCCTAAGGACGATAATATTAGGACCAAGGCCTGTTTAACTTGCATGGGGGCTGATTTTCTGCAAGTGGATTTGTATTCGTTGATGGCGTAACTCGGTATCGGGGCTAAATTAAGGGTGACCCAATGCGCTGTCTTCATCTCACTTTGATGTTGTTCCTGTATTTGCCGTGGTGCGCTTCGGTGGACGCGCAAGTGGTGGACGATGCAGCTGCCGGGGTAGAGCTTTGTGATTGCCTTCCTGCCGATTCCTACATCTTGTTGAAGAAGGTCAAAACCGCTCAAGGGCAGGTGACCACAACGTATCACGCCAACGTCGAGGTCCTCATCACCTTTCTGACGGCTTACGGGGTCATCGGCGCACATGCCATGAATTTGAATTGGCCCGCGGATCTCGTGGTCGGGTCAGGTGATTTGACGGCTTTGCTCACAGGCTTCAACCATTACCCTGCATTTGAAGAGACCCTGTGCAGTTGGGAGGTGGTCAATGTGGCGAGTCACGGGTGGATTCTTGAAGAAATCGGTGTGGAAGGGTATTCAGAGGCATACGTCCATGAGTCCACCTTTGACGAATTCGATCTGGGAGACGAAACCTACGGGCAATGTCTGTTGAACAGCTTTGATCTGGAGATGGTCTACCTCCCGGACTCTGTGGTCCGACTGACTTTTGCTCGGAAGTTTCTGGGTAATTCCATTTCTGACTGAATTGGGACTCAGCCCCTCACAATTTTCATAAATCCCCCCTTTGGGGGATATCGAGATCCAATCTCCCCTGCGAGTTTTGCGGCCTTATTTAGAACGCGTCCAAATAAAATTTCGACATGCGCAAGCTCTCTTTTCTCGTCCTTCTCTCTCTCGGCGTCGCCATGACCTCCTGCAACAAGGAAACCCCCGGTTGTACCGATGACACAGCCAGCAACTATGATGCTGATGCCACAGAAGATGACGGCTCCTGTACCTATGACATCACCGCACCTGCAACCTATGTGTTCCTCGACTCCGACGGAAACAGCACAGTGAGCTACGGTGGTCAACACCAACGTTTGAACATGCTGAGTGAAATGGTCACTTACATGAAATCTGCCAACACGCCTGGAACGGCAATCGATGCGTCCACGTTGCTGGCCATGTATGCCAATGATGGATACACTTGGAACGACGATGAAGGCCTCGGCATGACCGGTTCATCCAAGCAATTGAAGAGCAAGACAGCTGGAGGTGATCCAGCGGTGACTGACATGTTTGAGGGTTGGATGACCGACCTCGCCACCGCAAGCGCTGCCACCACAGCAGAGACTTATGATGGTGCCGCTGGCGTAACCGGTGTGGTCCAGTCCACCATTTCTTCTTCCGCCTACCTCCAGAATGGAACAGGTCAAGAGTGGGTCCAGCTCATCGAGAAAGGGTTGATGGGCGCATGCTTCCACTACAACATCAGCTCTGTTTACCTCGGACCTGGTAAGATGGATGTCGACAACACGACCCCTGAGGATCCAGCAGGTGGCAAGTACTACACCACCATGGAGCACCACTGGGATGAGGCATACGGATACTTCACCACGGCCATCAACTATCCAGAAGAGGGCATCGACCGCTTCTTGGGCAAGTATGCTTGGGGACGTGAGGATCCACTCGAATCAGCAACCAACATTGGCAACGCCTTCCGTTTGGGTCGTGCAGCCATTTCTGCTGGAGATATGGATCTTCGCGATGCGCAGATTGACATCATCCGCCATGAGCTGGAGTTGATGATTGGCGGCACTGCCATCCACTACTTCAATTCAGGTGTGACCGACATTGCTGACGACGCCAAGCGCAACCACGCCTTGAGCGAGGCCATGGCCTTCACCATGGGATTGGCTTATGCCGACAACCCAACTGTGAGCCAGGCTGACGTTGACAATGTCTTGGCTGCGCTCGGCAGCGATTTCTACGCAGTGACCCCAGTCGCCATGGTTGAGGCCCGCGACATGTTGGCCGACATGCTCGGTTTGACGGAATACGCCAACCAGCTCTGAACTCCATTGTTGCTCTGATGGGCACTGTTAACCTTATTGATTGTAGATGAGACCCTTCCAAGTCAGTCTTCCAATCACTGGAGCCGCCGCACTCATGATGCTTGTCATCACAGGGTGCGGCGGTGCCGGTGGAGGAGACCCCCAAAATGATTTCGACCGTGGTGCATTGCTCCGCCAATATGCGGACCAGAGCATTCTTCCAGCCTACGAGGCGTGGGTAGAAGCCTCGGCGGACCTTCACCTTCGCGCCACCGAGATGGTCGCGAACACCAGTTCAGAGTCCCTCTTGGCGACCAGAACCTCTCTCGAAAATGCGTACATCACTTGGCAACAGGTCATGTTGTACGATTTCGGCCCCGCAGCGGATCGCGCGGTGTTGGAGACGACCAACACGTTCCCGGTGGACACAGGTGCCGTCATGTCGGATGTTTATGATTCCGTCTGGGTTCCCGGCACGCCGTCCAGTTTGGATCAGATTGGACTTCCTGCCTTGGACTTCCTTCTGTTTCACGGCACCACAGATGAGGTGGTGTCGGACATCGCGTCCAACGCACTCTTGGGAGAGCACATTCTCAGGTTGACGGGCAACATCGCTGATGAGGCAGTGGCCATACAATCTGCATGGACCAATGGATTTAGGGAGACCTTCGTGGGTGCCACTGGCACGGATGTCGGCAGCGGAATCGGTATGCTGCTCAATGCCTTTAATCGCACTTGGGAAGGAAATGTCCGGAAGCAAAAGCTTGGCTTTCCCGCTGGCGTCAGCACCTTTTCGCAAACGCCCTTGCCTGGCCACGTGGAGGCTCCGTTTATGGGTAACATCAGTGTGAACTTGATCAAAGTCGCATTTGCCTCATATCGCGACCTCTATTTGGGAAGCCCAGTTCAAGGAGATGGGAGTTTGGGACTGGATGACTATCTGCGCAGCCTCGGCAATTCGGAGTTTGGCGAACAGCTCGATACAGACATTCAAGCGCAGCTTGTTGCCACGGAGACCGCCCTCGAGCAATTGGAGAGTCCGCTCTCAGATTATGTCGTGAACAACCAAAATGAGGCGTTTGAAGTCTACGCCGAACTCCAAGCATTGGTGGTGCT
>CAXHAW010000258.1:0-3351 GCA_964014525.1 uncultured bacterium | reverse complement strand
CGTTTCCAGCGCCGTCACACTCCACTGTCAAATCGGCTGGCGCCGCAATGCTCGGAGCAGTGTCGTCGTTGACCGTGATCGTCTGGTCACAGGTCTGCGTCAGGGTATTGCCGCAGTTGTCCTCAGCCGTGATGGTGAAGGTCCGTGTGATCACCGTGCTGCCTTCACAAGGAGAAGCCGTCGAATCCGTATGTGCTACCGTCATTTCCACATCGGCATCACAGTTGTCAATGACATCGGCGTAAGTGGCCAGACCATGAGTCTCCACACTCGTATCAGCACCGCAATCAGTATCCGCACTGAGCGTTGTGTCTGCGGGACAACTCAGGGTAAATATCGGGGGAACCTCATCCGTCAAGTTGATGATCTGGACAAACTGAGAACTGTTGCCACAATCGTCCGTGGCCGTATATGTTCGCTGGTATGTTCCCTCGCATGCCCCGCTGAAAAAGAGGTCATCGATGACGGTGGTCACATTGCTACAGGAGTCCGATGCCTCATAACTGTATGGTATTTGGACATCGTACTCATCGCAAGGCACGTCCACTTCAAGGGCAGCCGTTATCTCAGGTGCTGTGGTGTCCTCAATGGTGAATGTGGCCGATGTGCTGCTGTTGTTTCCACAGCCGTCCGTTGCCGTGAAGGTCACGAGCAGGCTACCGGTGAACAGACTGCATCCCGGAACCGCGCCGATGATTTCACCTTCCTCAGTAATGGCGAAGTCATTGGACCAAACAACATCACTGCAATTGTCAGAAGCACTGGCTCCTCCATTGGTGCCGAGCCACAGCAAGAACTCTGCCTCGTTCAAGTTTCCATCGCACTCCACGGTCAAGTCAGACGCTGCCGAGTCTATGCTTGGAGCGGTGACGTCATTGACTGCAATATTTTGTGTGCAGCTCAATGTGGACGTGTTATCACAATGGTCGGTCGCCGTCAGGGTGAAGGTGCGAGCAATTGTGTAACTGCCGTCGCAACCCTCGGTCAGCAGATCCTGATGGGTCAGGCTGACGTCAAGGTCGGCGTCGCAATTGTCGATTGCCGTGATGTCTGCATTTCCAAGGGCAGCAATTGACGTGTCTGCACCACAAGCAGCATCCGCTTCTAGCGCCACATCTGCAGGACAGCTCAAGGTGAGCAGCGGCGCGACAGAGTCGATCAGGCTGATGGCCTGCTCAAACTGTACACTGTTTCCACAGTCGTCTGTGGCTTCATAGGTCCGGAGGAAGGCTCCGGCGCAGCTTCCACTGACCTGCGTGTTGCTCAGGATAACAATGCTAACGTCGCTGTCGCAATTGTCCGCTGCCATCACGTCATACTGTGTGGCTTCGTCATACAGATCACAGGCAATTTCAAAGGCATTCGCACTGCCGGCAAAGTCAGGGGCCATCTCGTCACTGACGGTGATGGTTTGAACATGCGTGCTGGCAGGGCCCACGTTTCCGCAGTCGTCTGTGGCAATGGCGGTCCAAGTCCGAAGGAAGGTGTAACTGCCTTCTGCCGTTTCGTCACCCCCACAAGTGTAGGTCGGAGCGCTGTCCTCGTGTGTAATGGCAATCGACGGTGACGCGTCACAGTTGTCGGCTGCAGTGGCCGTGGCCTCGCCCGTCACAGACGGGCCGGCGTCGGTCGCGCAATCTGCATCGAGCAACACCTCCGCGTCTGCAGGTCCAGCGATGAGAGGAGCACCTGGAGCGGTCTCGTCGCTCACTGTAATGAGCTGATCGCAACTGATGCTGTCCGCATTTCCACAGTGATCCGTCGCCGTTGCTGTGAACGTCCGCGTGAAAGAGTAACTGCCTGTGCAACCCTCCAAAATCGGCCCATCAATATGGGTCACGACCACTTCTGGAGCCGCGTCACAATTGTCCGTGGCACTGCCCAAGGCCATTCCCGTGTTGGAAGGGTCAAGGTCTGCTGTGCAGTCTGCATCTGCAGTCAGGTTCGCCTCAGCGGGACAAGTGATGCTTGGAACAGGTTTCACCTCGTCACTCAAGATGACAATCTGACTGAAAGCGCTTGTGTTGCCGCACTCGTCGGTCGCGGTGTAGTTGGCTTGGTAGGCGCCAACAGGTGTCACGCAACCACCGCTGAAGGAGACACAAGATGCCTCGAGCGTGTATGTGCCACAAGCTTCGTCAATCGAGAAGATGCCAAGTGCTTCAAGCGCATCCGCGTCGCATGCCCACTCATCGCAAGAAATGTTGACCTCTACATCACCTGAGAAAGCCGGTGCTGTGGTGTCCTCGATGGTGAACGTCGCCGTCGTCTCACTTGCGTTTCCGCAATCGTCGGTGGCAGTGAAGGTCACACTTACTGCCCCCGTGGCTGCGCACAGGTCGCTGAGTGTCGCATCGCTGTGGCTCCAGCTGATGGCGCTGCAATTGTCGGTGGCTTCTGCCCCCCCATTGTCGGCCAGCCAGGCGTCCAAGTCGGCCGGGTTTCCAGCACCATCGCATTCCACCGTCAGATTGGCAGCTGCAGTCCCAATGTTGGGCGCTGAGGTGTCTTCAACCGTGATCAGCTGCTCGCAACTGGTGCTTGCAGGGTTGTCACAGTCGTCCATGGCATCCGCTGTCCAAGTCCGGATAAAGCTGTATTGTCCATCGCACAGGCTCGTGGACTCACCGTCGACGTGCGAAATGGTGATGTCCACATCGCTGTCGCAGTTGTCTGTTGCGGTCGCTGTGGCCTCTCCTGCCGCTGCAGGCGATGTATCCGCCGCACAGTTTTCGTCTGCGCTGACCGTGAAGTCCGCCGGACAAGTGATGGCAGGAACTGGAGCAATGATGTCGAAAAGCTGGACATACTGTTCGGTCTCCACAGAGGCGTTTCCGCAGTCGTCCGTCGCCGTCCAGATGCGCATCCAAGTACCCGGGCATCCGCCAGAAAGTTGGTATGCCTCGATAGAGTAACTCACCCCACCGCAGATGTCCTCAGCGCTGATGGGAACGAGTGTGGGATCCTCGGGATCGAGCAAATCCTCACACGCTGCATTCGCATAAGTATCGTAGGAGTTCCAAGTCGGAGCCATGGTGTCTTCGATGGTAAACGTCGCCGTCGTGCTGCTTGCATTTCCGCAGTCATCGGTGGCCGTGAAGGTCACAGCGGCGCTGCCTGTGGCACCACAATCATCGCTCAGGGCTGTGAAGTTGTTGGAAAACGTCACGCCACCGCAAATGTCGCTGGCAGCAGCTCCGCCGTGACTCGAAAGCCAGGCGTTGAGTGCCTCTTCATTGCCTGCGCCATCGCATTCGACGGTCTGGCCTGAGGCCTCGGTATCGATGGACGGATTGGTGGTGTCCACAATGGTGAAGGTGGCTGTTGTGCTGCTGCTGTTGCCGCAAGCAT
>CAXHAW010000257.1:0-3352 GCA_964014525.1 uncultured bacterium | reverse complement strand
AGGCCTGCTCCACCACTTTGCCGCCCTCGGGCATGCGCCCAAGGACGCCCCCAATGTGTTTGATGATGTTCGCGCCTCTGCAGATTTGCTCCAGGGGAACGCCTCTGAGGTCCAAGCTTTGGCCAGCAAATGGAGCTCCGTGCTTAAAGACCGGACCCCCATGCTCTATGGCGATGCCGACCTCGAACCCGTCCTCATTCGCTGGCGCCAGCAAATCAACGAAAATGCCAAGCGGCTCTGCAATCATCATGTCTTTCCGGAGATGAACCACAACGAGCTCGTGGGCTGGGAAAGCGGAGGCGCCTCCATCGCAGCCCTGTTCCTTCACACACCGGAAGACCACCCGAGAACAGCAGAGCGCATGCGACTTTGCAAATCCATCTTCTCCGAGACCGGAGCCGCGGTTGAGGAAGTCTCGGCCAAGGGGTCAACACGCCTTCAACGCTGGATATACCTGGTCCACCTCGGAGACTGGTTGTCCCTGCTCATGGCCGAAAATTCGGGTGTGAACCCGGTGGACATCCGTCACATCGATTACTTAAAAGGTGAGTTGGCCAAGATGACATGACGCCAAAAGTGCTGGTGCGCGATTTGGGCCGCGCGGATTACAAGCCCACATGGGACCTGCAAGAACAGTTGCTCAAGGAGGCTGTAACCCGAAAGATCGCAAGGCGCCGAGCAGGACTCCCAGAGACAGGGCGGCTGGAGGGAGACGCCCCCACTGACTTTCCCTGGCCGGAACACCACCTTCTCTTCGTGGAGCACCCACATGTGTTGACCTTGGGAAAGAGCGGCGACGCAAACCACGTGGTCGCCTCGCCAGAACGGTTGGACCAACTCGGGGTGGAATACCATGAGATCAACCGCGGCGGAGACATCACCTATCACGGGCCCGGACAACTTGTCGCCTACCCCATCCTAGACCTCGACCAATTCCGCACGGACATTGGTTGGTATCTGCGTCAGCTCGAGGAGTCCGTCATCCGCACCTGCTCTGACTGGGGGGTGGCTGCAGGGAGGGTCGAGGGGCTGACCGGTGTATGGGTAGACCCAGAGGCCGGAATCACGGCGAGAAAGATTTGTGCCATCGGCGTCAAGTGCAGCCGGTGGGTGACCATGCACGGCCTTGCCTTCAATCTCAACACAGACCTCGACTTCTTCAACCTCATCGTGCCATGCGGCATCACGGACCGGGGGGTGACCAGCCTCAGCAGGGAAAGCGACAGGGAGGTCAAGCGTACTGAGGTCATCGAGGCACTGGAGTTTCACCTCCTGTCCACACTGGGCGGCACACGTCAGCCCAAAAACCCATGAAAAAAGCCGCTTTCTCTCTCATTGCGGCTCCCGCGCTCCTCTTTGTTCTGGCCGCACTGACTGACAATGGGCACATCTGGCAAGGGATCCGTGAATGCTACCTCCGTGGATACGGGAATGCACAAGTGGATGACCTCCAGTTCAAGACCTTTCGAACAATTCACGCGTCCAAGCATCCCGCGCCCTGGCCAATAAGCCCGAAATACGCTGAATCCATACCCGCATCCGTTCTGGACTCCACGGAACGGTTCGGCACTGTTGCGCTTGCCATCGTGCACCGCGACTCCCTCTTCCTCGATTGGACGTCCGACCGAATTCCCGGTGCTGACACAATGAGGACCAACGGGTTCTCCATGGCGAAGACGTTAACAGCCTTGGCCATCGGTGCCGCTGTAACCGACTCCTTGCTTTCGGTGGACGATCCTGTGTCACAATACCTGCCTCGATTCCAAGGTGGACCTGGAGCGGGCCTCACCATTCGGCACCTCTTGCAGATGCGAAGCGGCATCCAGTTTGGAGAGAGTTACAAGAGTCCCTTCGGGTTCATGGCAAAAAGCACCTATGGCCACGACATTCTAGACCGGACAGCAGAATACGCAATTCATGAAGGCGCAGGCGCGCCTTGGCAGTATCAGGGAGGCAACACACTCATCCTGCAGGAAATTCTCTTGTCCGTGATTGACGTGCCGCTGGGGGTCTGGTTCTCAGAAACCATCTGGAAGCCCCTTGGAGCCGAGCAAGATGCGGCGTGGGACATCGACAACCAAGGACACGAAAGAAACTACTGTTGCTTTTACTCCAGGGCCCGAGACTACGCCAAGCTCGGAAAACTCATGCTCGACTCGGGACGCGCTGGGTCCTCGCAAATTATAAGCCGGGCCTTCATGTCCGACATGATGTCCCCCATTGGGGAACTGCCCGACGGAAGTTCCATTGAGCATTATGGATACCAAGTCTGGCTCGGGACCCACAGAGGGCACGCCTTTTCCAGCATGCACGGTCTGCATGGCCAGTACATCGTAGCGGTTCACGACCTCGATCTGGTTGTGGTCCGCACAGGCTTCAGTCAGCCAAAAGGCAAGCGCCGCAACCTCGATGTAGATGTCTACTACACCATTGATTTTGCATTGAACTTCTTGAGCGGCACCTGAAAAAACGGATACAAAATCAATTCTATTGTCTGCGAATTTGCATTTTAGCAAGTCCAATTCGTATATTAGATTTTGTAGCCTTGTGGGAAACCCCTCTCACATGCCTCAACCAAATCGTTTGCCAATGAATGCTCAGCTCGATGCCATCATCGTTGATGATGAAGCGCCCGCCCGCGAAGTGCTGCACAGCCAAATTGAACGCCACTGCCCGTTTATTCGGGTCATAGATCAGGCCCCTAACGCTCGTATTGGATACGATGCCATCCGAAGTGGACGCCCGCACATTGTCTTTGTCGACATCAGAATGCCTTTCGAAACTGGCTTGGACCTCATCGACCGGTTCGAATCTCGAGAATTCTACGTGGTTTTTTATACCACCTATCAGGATTATGCGATTGACGCCATTCGACGCCAGGCATTTGACTACCTACTAAAGCCTGTCGACCCTGTCGATCTCAAGGCTTGCGCCGACAGAATTCGGGAGCACTTCAGGATCAAGATGATTGAGAATGGGGACTTCCACCGCAAGCTTGAAATCACCACATCGGGCCAACGCCACTTCATACGACATTCGGAAATCCTGCACGTCGAAGCCAGCGGAAGCTACGCGTGCATCTACAAAACCGATGGTACGCGATTGATGGTGTCGAAGAACTTGAAGTATGTAGAAAGCCTCATTGACAACCCCAAGTTTGTCCGCGTCCACAACAGCCAGCTCGTTCACCTGAACAAGATTCGACAGTGCAACTATCGCACGAACTCCATCACACTGGTCAACGGAAAAGAGATTGCACTGGCCGTGAGAAAGAGGGAGGACCTGAGACGCAGAATGTCCGAGCTCCTGTCCACAGAAGAGAACCCCGGCCTAGGCGGGCCCCTCGCTTGAT
>CAXHAW010000256.1:0-3411 GCA_964014525.1 uncultured bacterium | reverse complement strand
ACCCCGGACGATTCGACGTGAACTACGCCCAAGTCAGCAGTGGGGGCGGACCGGGAGGACCGGGCTCCGGGACTGGTGGCGATTGGTTCAATTGCAATGCAGTGGCTTTTCATCCCGGCTTGAATCAAGTGGTATTGAACTCGAGAAACTGGAATGAATTCTATATTCTCGATCACGGAACCTCTAAAGAAGAAGCGGCCGGATTTGCTGGAGATCTGCTGTATCGCTGGGGAAATCCAGCAGCCTATGGGCGCGGTACAAACACTGAACAGGTTCTCTACACCCAGCACGACCCCCATTGGCTGAACGACGAGGGTCCAACCGCTCTCGGAAGCAATCCGGACGAAACCATCCTTGTCTTCAACAATGGCAATGCCCGCCCCAGTGGAGCGGCCAGCACAGTGGACGAGCTCACCTTGCCCCTGCAACCCGATGGAACCTACCTCCTTGCCGAAGGCGAGTCCTTTGGCCCCGAATCATTGGATTGGTCCTATCCACAATTCCCATTCCTCGATTTCTTCAGCCCCAACATCAGCGGTGCCCAGCGGCAACCCAATGGCAACACACTGATCTGTGAGGGCAGCGATGGTCACCTTTTCGAGGTCACACCCGATGGGGACATCGTCTGGGAATACATCACGGCATACAGCCAGTTTGGGGCTGTCATCCAAGGAGACAATCCCATTGGAAACAGCACCTTTCGCGCCTATCGATATGCACCAGATCACCCTGCATTCGATGGCCGCGATATGAGCCCAGGCGACCCTGTAGAGGACAGCCCCCTCCCCTTCGATTGTCAACTGTATCCTGCTCCCACTGACACGACAGCCCAAGGATTATCCCCGGGGGAAGTTCACCTCCGTATTGGACCAAACCCAGTGCGAAACAACGTGCACATTGAGTCCAACCTTGCTGTTCGGTGGACGCTCCGGGACATGACAGGAAGACCCTTGCTCTTTGCATCAAGCCCCCATCGCAATCACATCATCGATGTGTCGACTTTGACATCGGGAGCGTATCTCTTGGACATCGTCCATGAAAATGGAACCCACATGAAGCCGCACAAGATTCTGATTGAACCTTGACGAAATTGAACCCGAATCCGATCGAGACCATGACCCCTCGCCACTACTCCCTCGTCGCCATTTTGCTGGCCACCCTCCCCCTGTTAGGACAAAATACAGTGGGCACGATTGCCTTCAACCCAGACCTCTACACGGAAGGGTACACGATGGTATACCCGCACAACCAGAACCGCGCAATGCTCCTCAACGCCTGTGGCGAAGTCGTGCACCAATGGACCATGGAGGACGACCGCCGTCCGGGCAATACAGCCTACCTGCAGCCCAATGGCGACATCATCATGACGTCCCGCTCCGCATCGGTGGGAAACGATGCCATATGGGCTGGTGGTGGTGGCGAAACCATCCAACGCAGATCTTGGGACAATGAGGTCCTGTGGAGTTTCTCCGCAAACAATGACAGCATGCGCCTGCACCATGACTTCACGGTCACGCCCCAAGGCAATGTGATCGCCATCTGCTGGGAAGTCTTAGACAGCCTCGAATGCATCCAAAACGGGCGAAACCCAGAGCTTCTCGCGGGCGGTGCGATGTGGAGCGACAAGCTCATTGAACTCCAGCCCGACGGCTTGGGGGGTGCTGATATTGTCTGGGAATGGAGAGCCTGGGACCACCTTGTACAAGATTTCGACAGCACCAAGTCGAACTACGGCGTGGTTGCAAACAACCAGAGTCTCATCGACATCAATTATGGCTCGATAAGCAACCAACCGGCAGACTGGCTGCACATGAACGCCGTGGATTTCTGGCAGTACTCGGATGTGGATCAGATTGTGATGAGCGTTCCAACGTTCAACGAGATTTGGGTCATATGGCACGGGGGGTTCTTCGACGGTGAAGTCATCTACCGCTGGGGCAATCCCGCGGCCTATGACAGAGGAGACAGCACAAACCAGCGCCTGTTCTATCAGCACGACATCCACTGGGGCAATGGACTGGGTGTCAATCCAGGCAACCCCGACTTCACCAAGTTTTTCATGTTCAACAACCGCGTGCCGAATGCGGATACCACAGGCACGCACAGCGAAGTCGCCACGCTTTCTCCCATATTTGATGAGTACCCCGCATTGGGCGGCACGGTATACGAGTTCGACTTCGACAATGGGCGATGGGGGCCAGAGGACTTCGAATGGACCTACACCCAACCGGGACTGAACAGCTCGGGACTGAGCTCCTTCCAGCGCTTGGGCAATGGCGGTAACCTCATCTGCAATGGCCGGACAGGAGAGCTGTTCGAAATCACAGAGGCCGGCGACTTGGCTTGGCAGTATCGAACCCCGCTCCTCGGAGGGGCCCCGGTTGAGCAGGGAACCGAACTTCAGCTCAACAACAACCTCACGTTCCGAGCTGATCGATACCCGTCAGACTTTCCGGCCTTTGAAGGCCAAGACCTGTCCAGCGGAACACCGATTGAACTGAATCCCCAACCGCTGGCCGTTTGCGCCGTCAGCACGTGCGAAAATCCGACAGCATGCAACTATGGTGAAGAAGAGGAATGCGACTACATCTCCAATGACGCCCCCGAAGGCACTTTGGGCGCCATGATGATTGGGATTGTCGACAGTGTTTTGTGCCCTGATGGATATGAAGTCACAGATGATGCATTCATCACCCTCGTCCCTTCATCAGGAGGCATGGAGGGCGGCTATGTATGGGACATCACACCCGACATCGCCGACTTGATGATTGCCTCTGGATTTGAGCTCCTGTACTATGAACTGCTGTCCCAAATGGTCTCAGTCTGTGGAACTGAGATGACCACAGTGAGTGCGCTTCTGGGAGACACCCTTGTATCGGAATACGATGGCATCGGTTGGCCTTGGCCCTCTTACGATGGATACACTGCCCCAGCTGTCAATTTCGACTCCGGTTGTGGCGACCCGGACGCGTGCAACTTTGACCCCTGCTCCCTGCCGGACGAATCCTCCTGTACGGTATTGGAGGCGGACAGTGAAGTCAATGTTGCCAATGGCGTGCTGACGGTTCAAGTCACAGGAGGCACTGCCCCTTTCACCTTCGACGTGCTCAACGGAGCGCTCGACCCCATCGGCTTCCCCACCGTCACCGATCAAGAACCCACCTTGGTTTTGGTGGGGTTGCCCGACGGAATCTACTGTATAGAGGTGTCAGACAGTTTCGGTTGCACCGCAATGGTGTGCGATACGATGGGCATTGTCGATGTGGAACTTCTGGAACCACTGTCCTTTCAAATGCACCCCAACCCCTCATCCGGATTCGTCCAACTGACCCTTCCTGCTTCATGGGACATTCAGTCGATTTCGTTCCGCGATGCTGCGGGGCGGGAAATCTGGACCCCCGGGCTCCGGGA
>CAXHAW010000255.1:0-3411 GCA_964014525.1 uncultured bacterium | reverse complement strand
AGTCAGGGCAGGGAACCTCCAATTCGAAGGGTCCGGTTATGAATTTGACTATGCGTCTTTTTCGATTGAGCTCAATGCCGTAGAGCAATGCAAGCTTCGTGTCAACGATGAAGAGGAGCGCGATGCGCGTGGCCTGCCCAAGAAGAAGCGCGTCAGAAATGAGCTGGAGAACATCGTGGGGGTGTTGCGGGTGGACGTGCCCATCAACCGGTCGGGGCGTTTGAGTCAACTCTATCCAGAATACCCCGTGCTGGTCACAGAAGCGCCCAGCTATGTCCATTGGGATGACGAGCGAATTGAAGGGGGGGCTTACGAGCGGGACCGGTTTAGGTTCGTCGTGGAACCTTTTAGTTTGGACAGCTTGGACGCGTTGGGTCGCCAAGAGCTTGTGTTTGATGGCACCCTTGAATCGGGCGATTTGCTTCCGCCGCTGGAGGAGCGGTTGCGGGTAATGGATGACCTGCACCTCGGGTTCCGGACGGAGACGCCAGCGGGTGGATATTCGGTATACGGTGGCGCGGGCACCTTTGATGAGGATTTGACCTTAGATGGCGGGGGCTTGCAAGGCGGAGGAAAACTCGACTTTCGGACGGCCCATGCGGAAAGCAACCGGTTCGTCCTGCTTCCCGACAGCACCAAAGGATTGGCTCAGGTGTTTTTGAACCGCGAATCAGCAGGACCTCCGCCCGTTCCAGAGGCACAAGGCGAAGGTGTTTCGGTGTTGTTTGAACCCAGACAGTCCAGGATGACCGTGGGGTCAGAGGAGACACCCCTCCGCGTATTTGAGGGAGAGAGTGAACTGGACGGTTCCTTGACGCTCGGTGACACGGGAATGAGTGCGAAAGGAAGGATGCGCTTTGGCGGGGCCGCTCTGACCTCTGACCTGTTCGGGTTGGACCGTCGGAGAATTTTGAGTGACACCGCTGCTTTCCAGCTCGACCAACGCGTAGAAGGGGCACTGGCTTTCAAAACCGACAACGTGCATTGCACCATCGATTTCGATACGCGCATCGGTGAATTCGCCTCAAACGATGGCGAGACCAAGATTGAGTTGCCAGCCAACCAGTACATCTGCTACATGGACGAGTTCAAGTGGTACATGGACAAGGACGAGATGGCCATGACCTCCAGCCGTGAGGCGCTGCAGGACTTTGTGATCGATACGGACGAGGCGGTTTCCAAGTCCAATTTTTACTCCACGCGCAATGACCAGGACAGCCTGAATTTTCTTGCGCCCACTGCTTTTTACGACATTTCAGAAGCGGTTATCCAATGCGAGGAGGTGAAGTTCATCCGCACGGCGGATGCCTTTGTGGAGCCCGACAGCGGCCGTGTTACAGTGCGCCGGCGCGCACAGATGGACAGGCTCTACAGGGCGGGCATCGTGGCCAATGTGGTCACCCGACATCACCGGCTGTTCGATGCGCAGGTGGACATCTTGGGGCGGTTTGATTACGAAGCGGAAGCGAGCCTCTTTTACGAGGACGATAATGGCCTTGAGCAGCTCATCCACCTCGAGGTGGTTGAGGTCGACACAAGCGGAGAAACGGTGGGCCAGGGGGTGATTCCCATCCAGGAGGGCTTTGGCCTGAGTCCATTCTTTGGTTTCTCTGGCGACGTGCGACTTGCAGCGGCGCGTGAGCACCTCGAATTTGACGGGGCCGTTTCACTCGAGGCAGCGTGTCCGGAAACCGACAAACAGCAGCTGCTCTTTTCAGCGGTGATCGACCCCAAGGATGTCAGAATCCCATTGGACACGACGCTGCGGTCCCCAATGATGGATCACCTCGGTATTGGCGCATACCTCCGGGATGTGGATGAGCCGGGAGGCGGGCCTTACGGTGCCTTTGTGGACGAAATTCGGTCCAACCGGGAGTTTCCAATCCTGGCGGCCAGCGGGGAGTTGCGCTACGACAAGCGGTCTGGCAAATACCAGGCGGGCAGCCCCGACAAGATGATGCAGCCCGACCTGCCGGGGACGCTCATCGAGCTCGATGCCGGGTCCTGCGAGGTGACGGGGTCCGGACCGGTTCGCCTGCCTGTGGATTATGGCATGGTGACGCAGCGTTCGGCAGGCTCTATCAAAGCGTTTCCGACCGGCACGGGAATCGAAGCCTCACTCACGGTCGGCATGGACTTCCCTTTTGACGACGCGATTTGGAAGTTGTTTGCAGAGCAGATTCGGGCTTGGCCGACGGCCATTCCGCTGGACATCACACAAACCACCTTTGAGCCCAGTCTCCGCGAGTGGCTGGGGTTGGAGGGTGCGGACGAGGTGTTGGGCGGCATGACCTTGATGGGGGTGTTCAAGAAGACACCGGCGTCCATTCAGCACAGGTTGCTCCTGACGGGGCTGGACCTCACTTGGGACGCAAGCGAAGACGCATTTGTCAGTGGCGAAAACGGCATTGGCATTGTCTCCATGGACAAGGTGCCGGTGTTCCGACGGGTGCCTGGCCGTGTGGAATGGAGCCTCGCCGGAACCAAGGGCATCTTGCGGATTTACTTCCATTTGGATGAAGAGAACTGGTATTACTTCGAGTACAAGAATGGGGTGATGAACGTCACGAGCAAGGACCAGCAATTCATCGAGGCCATCACAGACCTCAAGGACGACAAGCGCCGCTTCAAGGAGGACGAGGGACGGTTCATTTATCAGATTCTTCCATCGCGGGGCCGCAGGAACGAATTCGTAGACAGATTCCCCGACTTGGATTGACCGGGGCGCCTTCTGACAGGCGTATCTTTTTGTCCAATGTGCGTGTTGCTGTTTCTGGTCCGAAGTGCTCCCAAGGCTGCGCTCCTGTGCGTGGCATTGGGCTTGTCATTGGGCTTGGTTCGGGCACAGTGGAACTTGGTGGGCCCCGATCCTGAAATTCCAGGGTACACCAACTTTTTGGGGCAGGGCTTGAGTTTTGTGGATTTCAACCTAGACGGTTGGGATGACCTGACCGTCACCAATGCGTCTGGGGCACTCCATTTCTATGTGGGGGGTGCCGATGGTTTGATGGAAGTGGATTTGGGCATCGCGCTCGCGGCGGGCCGTCCGGTCGCGCCGATGTGGTTGGACATCGACAACGATGGCGACCGGGATTTTATCTGTACCGCAGGCATGGCGATTTCTGTGTTTTCCGGTGCGGGTGAGGCGTCTCGCAGTGCGCTTTGGATCAATGAAGGCGGCGAATTTGTGGACAGGACGTCCGAGTGGGGATTAAATGTCTTGGAGAACCGGAATTGCGCGGGCATGGCGTGGCATGACGTGGACCAAGACGGGGATTTGGACGGCATGGTTTCCGTCTATGCCTTGCCCTGTGAGGGCCACTGGATGACCGAGAATGTCATGTTCAGACAGGACGCAGATGGCCCTGTCTCTTATACACATCTGACGCTGCCGACGATCCTACCTGTGTA
>CAXHAW010000254.1:0-3437 GCA_964014525.1 uncultured bacterium | reverse complement strand
TGCACCCACCTGGCTCGAGGGCCCTTTCGGCCAAATGGATCAGTGCCCGATAGAAGCAAAGCGGGTCTGAGGAGGGGACAAACAACGCCTCTGCTGGTTCGTGCTGGACTACATGGTCATCCAACGTTTCAGAATCCGGGATGTAGGGGGGATTGCTCACGATGCCATGAAAACGCCCCAGCCTTTTCATGGCCTCCATATCCAGCACATCCACCCTGTTGAATTCAACTTTGGTGTTCAGCCGCTCCGCATTGGTTCGGGCCTCCATCAATGCCGCTTCCGATACGTCGATGGCCAACACTTCCCATTCGGGTCGCTCGTGTTTTATTGACAAGGCCACACAACCACTTCCGGTGCCAACATCCAGAATCCGAATCGGCGAGCCCGACGCTGCGGAAGCCCCTGCCTTTGTCATCCCTTCCAGAAACCAACCCACCACCTCCTCCGTCTCCGGACGTGGAATCAAAACCTCACCAGAGCAACCAATGCGAAGCCCCCGAAAATCAGTCCACCCCACCACACGTTGCACAGGCTCCCCTTGAAGAATACGCTGGAGGTGATTTGAGAGGCGCGTCAATTCGCCTTCGTCATATCTCCGCTCAAGCGCTTCGAGAAGAAGTCGCCCACGGTCATCGAGATCGGCCATAAGCCAATTGGCCATGGCTTCCTGCTCTCGCGGATCAGACAGCATTGGCAACGCTGAATTTGAAAGCCGCCGCCGGACCCACTGTCGAACGGTTTTGTCCCGGTTGTCTCCGGGAAGGGGGCCCATTGTCCCCATTCGATCAGACGATGTGGCGGGCAATCAGCTCCGCCGTGGCTGGGTTGGTCGCCAAGGGGACATTGTGCACATCGCACAGCCGAAGCAACATGTTAATGTCCGGCTCATGTGGGTGTTTCCCCATGGGGTCACGGAAAAAAATGACACCGGAAATCGTCCCCTCGGCCACGCGGGCCGCAATCTGCGCATCGCCCCCTTTGGGTCCTGATGACACGCGCTCCACATTGAATCCCTTCTCCTCCAACATGGTCCCCGTGGTGCTCGTCGCCACAATCGGCACCCCGTCAAAAAAATCCTTGAAGCGCACGGCGAAAAGGCCCAATTCAGCCTTTTTTCCATCGTGAGCGATGAGCGCAATGGCCTTCATTTCAATGCCTTTGTGAACACCTCGAACGCCCAAGGGTCCCATGCGGTCCTCGTGAGGTTCTGGCGGTTAAATGTGGTGCGGTAACCCTCTAAGCCTTCCGGCACAAATTCCACCGGTTGATTGCTGAGGTTGATCAACACGCGCACGGCATATTCATCATCGCTCCGCTCATAGTACATCACGTCACCCTCCTGCACGAGCTGGACCGCCCGGGAACCGAATTGTCCATTGTGCAGCGCACCGAAGCGGTGGTGGACATCATGCAGGATTCGGTAAAAGGACATGGATTTATACTGGCCCCAAGGGATGGTGTCTTTCTCGAAGAACCGGAGCCGCTTGTCCATGTCGCTTTCCTGGCCGCCATAGATGAGCGGCATTCCAAATGCCGTCCCACTCAACACCGCCATGGCACGGACGCCGTCACCGTATCGCTCCTCGGCCGTTCCGTTCCAAGCGTTCTCGTCGTGGTTGGTCACAAAGGTCATCCGATACGCCGAGGAGGGAAACCGCTCTGCTTCCCGGTCGAAATAAGCCCGCACACTATCGGCGTCCATTTCCCCTTTGGCCACTTGGTTGGTGATGTGGTGAAACTCCCATGCGTAACTCGCGTCAAATGCACGATCATGGTGCTCGGGCACTTCTGCTTCGGCCAGCATGAAAATTTCGGGCTGGATGCTTTCCAATGTTCTCCGCACGCGGTTCCAGAATGCCGTGGGCACCTTTTCCGCCACATCACATCGAAAGCCGTCAATGTCGTGCTCACGTACCCAAAAGGCCATCGCCTCTTCCATTGCATCGTAGAGACCATTGGCCTCGCCATTTTCCCAATCCAACTGCGCCACGTCAACCCAATCTGTGCCACTCGGTGGCTGAAGTCCCCCCTCTTCATCGAGCAGATAGTATCCCATGCCGATGGAATCCGTCGTCCATTTGGCATCAAATGCAGTGTGATTGGCCACCCAGTCGATGATCACCTTCATCCCATAGTCGTGTGCAGAAGAGACAAAGGCATCAAAATCTTCCCAAGAACCGTAATCTGGGTTGAGCGCCGTGTAGTCCCTCACGCTATATGGACTCCCAAGTGAAGCGCTGCCGGGCTGAACCAAGAAATTGTCCAAATTCTCCCCTCCCTTTCGGTTCACTTCACCGATGGGATGGATCGGCATGAGCCAAACGACATCCACGGCGAGTTGCTTGAGTCTGGCAAGGTCGGCCCTTGCGCTGCGCAATGAGCCACTGGCTGAGTGCTGTCGCACGTTCATCTCATAGATGACCGCGTTTTTAGACCACGCTGGGTGGACAAGCTCATCAGGTGCACTGGAGGCCGGGTCGCTGCCAGAATTGCAGGCCGCCAGCAAAACGCTGGCAGAAAAGAGCAAAATGATTCGGTTCATGTTGGCAAATTAACTTCAGAAGAGGGTGCTCTGGGCCTCGCCTTCGGGAGGGTTTCCAGAATCCGACTCAGGCGCGCCTCCCCCCTCTCTCGGAACCGAAGCTTGGGCCCCCGGGTTGGACTTGTCCCCCTGATTGCGGGGCTCATTTTCGGAGGGCAATTCAAGGTTGGGGTCTGGCGTGTCCTCAAGCGTCACCTTGGCGCGAGCATCCAACGACAGCCGCTTTCCACGGGCCTTGACGCCCTTCACTGAGATAAACTCATTGAGACTGAAGCGCTGCTCTCCGAGGTCCTTGGCTTTGCATTTGACAATGGGTGCGCCATGGTCCGTGAAAAGAAGCATTCTGCATCCTTCTTCCTCACCGATGAAACTCACCATTTTGGTGGAGGACTCCGCCATGAACCTCTTGACGTATACTGACTTTTTCTCCCCGTCCAAGTGAACGGCTGTGAGGGGCCTGTCCCGGTGCCATTTGTCGAGGAAAATCATGTCTTCCGGGAAATGAACCGACATCTCGGGCTTGAGCAATTCGTAAGCACCGCTTTCCATCACGACCAGCAACCGATCGTCCGGACCAAATGCCCCGAGCAAACGTCCCCGGCCTTCACCATTGAGTCTGCGGACGCTCTCATCAAACCAAACCTTCCGTGCACCCAGCGTGCTGGACCCAGCGCTTTTCAGGTCCACTTTACCCGTGACGGTGTACTTCGTTACCGTGTTGCCCGCTGCGCCGCGACCTTTGATGGAAATCTGGGAGAAATCGACATCGACTTTGATTGACTTCAGCCGTGGCATTCGGCTCAAGTGAACGATGACCTGTTCTGCCTCTCCATTGGGGTTGGCACTAAACCAGAGCACTTGGCTACCGGGCGTGCCCTTGGTCAATGGGTACACC
>CAXHAW010000253.1:0-3464 GCA_964014525.1 uncultured bacterium | reverse complement strand
GTGGAGGGGTCCGCTGCTTTTGGACCCTCCGGGAGTTCATGGATTGCGCTCCATGGGTTTTGTCCATTTTCGAGGTAGATGAATGCACAGCGGTCGAGTTGTCCCAGTTTCTCTAGTGCGAGGTGCAATGCTTCACCGCGTCCGAAGGCCCGTGTTTGCAACAGGTCGAATCGGGGCTGTCCTGCATGAACTCGGACAGAAATGGAATCGGCTTCAGTCCACTGTCCCCGTGTCAGGGCGAAGTGCTCACCTTCTCCAGTGGTTTGTCGGAAGGTTGTCATCGTAAAACGCCCATATGCGGTGTCGATTTCGCGGGTTCCCGTGCGTTCGATAAGTGTGTCGTTTGCCAAACGATAAGAGATGAGGTCCTCGATGGAGATGATCTTCAGTCCGAATCTATCGGCCATCTTCAGCAATTCAGGCAACCTGGCCATGGTTCCGTCCGGGTTCATGATTTCCACGATAACCCCCGCCGGTTCAAGTCCTGCAAGTCTGGCCAAATCAATGGCGGCTTCAGTGTGCCCTGCACGGCGCAAAACACCTCCTCTGCGCGCCCTAAGAGGGAAGATGTGGCCAGGTCTCCCCAATTCTTCGGGCCGGGTATTCGGATCGATGAGGGCTTGAATGGTCATGGCCCGGTCTTTCGCGCTGATGCCCGTCGTGCATCCTTTGCCTACCAAATCCACGCTGACGGTAAATGGGGTTTCAAAAGCGGCATTGTTCCGGTTGACCATGAGCTCGAGTTCGAGCTCATCACAACGGTCTTCCACGAGGGGCGCACAAATTAACCCGCGTCCCTCCACAGCCATGAAGTTGATCATCTCCGGGGTGGCAAACCGGGCTGAGGCAACAAAATCACCTTCGTTTTCTCGGTCTTCATCGTCGACAACGATGACCATTTTTCCCTGACGGATGTCTTCAATTGCGTCCTCAATTGGGTCAAGGGTTCTGCTTTGATTGGGCATGGTGCAAATGTAGACGGAGGAATGGCGTGGAAGGCGCAAATTTGCACCATGGTATTGCCGGTTGTCGCCTATGGCGATCTCGTGCTCCGGAAGGAGGCGGATGACGTTGAACAAGGTTTGGAGGGATTGACTGAACTCATTGAAAACATGTGGGAAACCATGTACCGTGCCGAAGGAGTAGGGTTGGCCGCTCCACAGATTGGGCGTTCTATTCGGTTGTTCGTTGTCGATGGCTCGCCATTTGGTGAGGGAGAGGAAGGGGATCTTGGTTGCAAGGACTTTAAAAGGGTCATGATCAATCCCGTGCTCTTTGATGAGACAGAGGAGCGCGATGTCATTGAGGAAGGGTGTCTTTCGATTCCTGGCATTAGAGAGCCGGTTGAGCGGCCTGTAGGTGTCACCGTTGAGTATTATGATGAGAATTGGGTGCTGCGCGAAGAGGCCCTAAGTGGTATCGCTGCGCGCATTGTGCAGCACGAGAACGATCACTTGGACGGTGTGATGATCCCTGATTACGCGCCGGTTCTGAAAAAGGCCCTTTTGCAAGGAAAGCTGAAGGACATCGGGGCAGGCAAGGTGTCATCTGATTATCCAATGCGCTTCCCTGGCAAGCGAGGCAAAAGATGAGCATCAGCAAGTCGTTTTCGATTGTTGTGTTGACCGCACTTGCTGCAGCTTGCAGCAGTCCGGACGCCGACTCACTTCTTTTGAGTAGAATTGCCAAGGCTGAGGCCCGGGTGATGCCCAAATTGGATGAGTGGGAAATGGGTTTGGGTCAGGATGCGGCTTTGGAGGAGGACATCTCTGGCCTGCTGAGGGATTACGCTCAGTATGCCAATGGTCATCATGGTGATTCCGCCGCAAACCGGATGCTGGTTAAGCGGGCTGAGCTTCTGTTGGGGAGAGGCAGATCAGAGGCCGCGGCGAGGCAGTGGCTTGACATCGTGGAAGGCGGGGCAGATGAAGCCCTGCTTCCAGAGGCTCTTTTCCGTTTGGGTTTCATTCGGGAGACGGCAATGATGGACACGACCGGGGCCATGAAGGCATATGCAGAGGTGATGCGGCTGTTTCCGGAGTCTGTTTGGGCAGGGATGGCGTTGGACGCATCCAAGTGGTTGACATTCAGTGAGGAAAGTTTTATCCGAGCCTTGGAGGAAGGGCAAGTGGAAGGCCGGCATTGAGGCTGCGGTGATCCTCTGGTAAAAAGGGGGGGTGAATCTCCGGGTGGCAAGGGGTGCGCTATACCTTCGCGTACAGCAACACCAACCACAGTATATCATGTCTCGATTCCGTTCAGGCGTTCTTCACGGCGAAGAGGTCGCCGCTCTTTTTGATGATGCCCAAGCCCGAGGCTATGCGCTTCCTGCGGTTAACATCATCGGTACGAACTCCCTAAATGCCACGCTGGAAACGGCGGCTGCAGTGGGGTCGCCGGTCATCGTGCAGCTGTCCAATGGTGGCGCTGTATTCTACGCCGGCAAGTCGCTTAAGATGGAGGGACAGGGAAATGCTGTCCTTGGGAGTGTTTCAGCGGCACTGCATGTGCACGAGATGGCCGAGGCCTATGGGGTGCCCGTCATATTGCACACTGACCATTGTGCCAAGAAACTCTTGCCTTGGATTGATGGGTTGTTGGATCGGGGAGAGGCACATCATGCCAGGACAGGACAGCCCTTGTTCTCCTCGCACATGATTGACTTAAGTGAGGAGCCAATTGAAGAGAACATTGCCACATGCGTGGCGTATTTAGAGCGGATGGCCCCATTGGGCATGTTCCTCGAAATCGAGCTCGGTGTGACTGGAGGAGAAGAGGACGGAGTGGACAACACGGATATCGATGCCAAACACCTCTATACCCAACCTGAAGAAGTGGCGTATGCATATGAGCAATTGGGTGCGGTGAGCGATCGGTTTACGGTCGCCGCGGCATTTGGAAATGTCCACGGTGTCTACAAGCCGGGCAATGTGGAACTCACGCCGGTCATTTTGAAAAACAGCCAAGAGCACATTTCTGCAAAGCACGGAACAGGGCCCCGTCCGGTGAACTTCGTGTTCCATGGCGGATCGGGCAGCAGCGTTGACGAAATCCGAGAGGCCATTTCTTATGGTGCTGTCAAGATGAACATCGACACGGACATGCAGTGGGCATTTCTGAGTGGTGTCCGGGATTATGTGGACCAGTGGTCACCTTATCTCCAAAGCCAAATTGGAAACCCTGAGGGTGCTGACCAACCCAACAAGAAGCGGTATGACCCGCGTGTCTGGATGCGTCAGGGTGAGCAGTTTTTTGTGGAGCGTTTGAAACAGGCCTTTTCGGATTTGAATTGTTTGGATCAGAACAAAGCTTGATTTTTTAGATGCAAGAAAAAATGGACATGCCCGGATGGGCGCCTTTTGATTTTGAGAAAGCCATTCACCGAGTCGGTCTGGAAAAGCATGCCCTCAGGCTCCAAGAGAAAGGGCTGGCGGAGCTTCAGCAAGAGTTGGGCAGGGTTGACC
>CAXHAW010000252.1:0-3464 GCA_964014525.1 uncultured bacterium | reverse complement strand
TTGCAGTGCGTCTTCTATGCGCACATCATCCAAAACCACCTCTACATCGGGCCAAACCGACCAAAAAGAAAGGGACACCTCGCCAATGGCCACGTCCGAAGCCAAAAGCGGCCGGACAGCCTCTACGACACGGGCCTCTAACCCCCGGGCCTGCCAAGCAACCCAAGCGGAAAAAGCCAACAACAAAAGGCCAAACCCAAGTCCAATCCACACCAATCGACGGCGAACCGGCCTAGGCCCTGCAAGGCCCTTCATCGATATGGTCGGTTGCATTTCTTCCATGGAACAATCCCCGCAAATATCCGCGGCTCCGAGGCCCTTCCACAGGGTGTGGTTGAACCAACGCCAACGATGGGGGTTGAATTATGAAGGACATGAAGGAATTTTCCTCCTTTGAAACCGGAACTATGGACAAACGCACCTTTATCAAACTGACAAGCGTTGCTGGGGCAGGGCTCGTTGCAGCGCCTCTTGTATCCAGCCTGATCGGGTGCGGGTCAACACCGCAGCCAGGTGGCGAAACGCCCACACCGTTCAACGGTTTTACATTACCCGCATTGGGGTTTTCTCATGATGCATTAGCGCCCGCAGTGGACCGCATGACCATGCAAATACATCACGAGCGCCACCATGCCGGTTATGTAAGGAAGCTCAATGCTGCCCTTGAAAATCACCCCCTGCGCGGCAAGACCCTCGAAGACATTCTGGGCGCCATAGAAAGCAATGACCTTGCCTTGAGAAACAATGGAGGCGGGCACTTCAACCACTCTCTCTTTTGGAACGTCTTGACGCCGGCCTCGGGAACCCCTCTGCCTGAAGGGACCTTGGCCCATCGCATCCAATCCTCTTTTGGAAGCCACGACACCCTGCTCACCTCCTTGTCTACTGCCGCGGGAAAACAATTCGGTTCGGGCTGGGCTTGGTTGGTTCAAGACGAACAACAACCCGACCGACTCTTTGTGTGCTCCACACCAAACCAAGACAACCCCTTAATGAAGGGCGTCGTGGATACAGACATTCAAGGGCGGCCCATTCTCGGCATCGATGTCTGGGAGCACGCCTATTACTTGAACTACCAGAACAGACGAACAGACTACGTGTCTGCGCTGTTGGGCCGCATCAACTGGTCAGAGGTGTCCCGCCTTATGGTCTGACAACCCCGCCTCGAGGCAGAAGCACACCCTCTCCATCTGCCGTGTACAACCCTTGTTTCAAGATGGCCTTGAATTCCTTTTTTGACGGCCTCAAAAGCACATACCCGTAGCCCGGTGTTCCCTCAGATCGGGCCTTCTCAAATGGCGCCTCAAGAAGGGCCGTCATCCTTCTGAGCGTCCGCTCTTCGTCATTGAAATATCCCAAGCGGAACCGGTCACCTTCCCGCTTCAAGACGAACACCTCCCAGTGTCCTGTCTCAGCAACGGGCTGGCTCATCACCAGGTGCCCTGCCATGCGCCGCAAGAGGAAGTCCTGACCGTTGACCATGACCTCATCGTCCAGCCAAATCGAATCCTTTCCGATGCGCGTTACCTCGTCACCATCCACAATTATTCCTCGGTAGGCCCTGGGGATGTTGGGCAAGTTGAACCTGCCCGGAGGCATCGGCTCCTCAAATTGAACCTTGGGATTGCATGCCGTCACCAGCAGGACGGCCACCAGAAACAAGGGGGTAGAAAAAAGATGTTTTGTCATGTACTCAAAATGAGAGCGGCCAGGCCCACGACCGCACAGTAAACGGCAAACCCATTGAAACCATTGCGTTTGACCAACGCCATCATGGTTATACAGGCCCACCAACCGCTGACAAATGCAGCAAAGGCACCGATGCACAACGACAGGACAGGAGCCGCTTGTCCGCCTTCAACAGCAGGGTCCATCAAGTCTTTGACCTCAAGCAGTGTCGCGCCCAAAATCGGCGGCAACACCATGAGAAAACTAAACCGAGCCGCCTCTTCCCTGTCCACACCCAACAAGAGCGCAGCGGAAATCGTGGCTCCACTTCTGCTGATCCCAGGCAACACGGCCACTGCCTGTGCACAGCCAATTATGCTGGCCTGCAACACCCCCACATGGCCTCCCAGACGGCCCCGCCGTTGGGCCCAGAACAACAAAACTGCAGTCAACATCAATGCGGCGCCCACCGCACCAAGGTGACCATCCAACCGGGACTCAATTTCATCTTTGAACAAGAGGCCAACTAAACCCACTGGCACCATTGACAGCAAAATCAGCCCAGCAAACCCCCGCGCCAACTTCCCTTTCTCCCCCGAAGAGAACAGCCCCACAATCAGGCTGACGATGTCCTTCCGAAAGACCACCACTGTGCTCAGCGCAGTAGCGCCATGCACGACCACACTGAACGCCAGCCCCCCTTCATTAACACCCAACAAGGCCTTGGCCAACTCGAGATGACCCGAACTGCTGACAGGGAGAAACTCCGTCAAGCCCTGAACCAGGCCCAAAAGGAAGGCCTCCAATGCGCTCATCGCATCAGCCGTTTTCCGACTCGGCCGGGAACCGCTTCAAAATGCTGTAAAAAATGACCCCGTAGCCAAGCAACACCGTCAAGGGGGCAATGGTGATCCGCCGGGTACTGAAAATGGCCTCGGAAAATTCATTGGGGTCCTCGACCCCACCGCCACTCATCAGCAAGTAACCGGAAGCCAGCAGGAAAAGGCCCAACAAAAAGAAGAGGTAATTCCTGCGCTCAAATGGAAAGGCATTGCGGCCTTGAGAGACGGGAGAAGGGCTGCTCATGGCACGAAAATAAGCGCTGCAATGCGGCCGTGGCTCAAACCAGCTTGTCCAATCTCGCTCCCAAGTATCGGGCCACGGCCCAACGCGCGCTCAAGCCCGTCATGAGGAGGCCCATGACCACCTGTAGCACAAGCAAAAAAGCCAACTTCTCGACGCCCCAGGACTGCAAGACAAATAAATAGGGTTTTAGGATTCCCAGCAGCCCCACCACAGCTGCATAAGCCAAAATCGCACCCACCAAGCCATACCCCATGGCCTCGGCAATGAATGGCCGCCTAATCCTGCTCGGGGGCGCGCCGACCAGATCCATGCTTCGAATCAACTGCCTTCGGCCAAACACACTCAACCGCACCACGTTGAAGATTTGCGCCACAGCCACAACCATGAACGCCGCCAAAAGAAAAGAAAGTGGGCCCATCCAGTCGGAAAACCCTCGTTCAAGTCGCTCAAGAACCCGACGCGGGTAGGCCACGCGCACCACCCCCTCACGCGCCTCCCATTGAGACACAAGGGTCGCCAGCCCTTCCATTCCAGACCGCTCCATCCAAGCTGGGTCAAGGCGAATTTCCACGAGTGCAGGCAAGGGAGAGGTGCCCAAAAACTCCATAAATGGCTCTCCCAGTTCTTTCTCCATTTCAGCGGAAGCAGAGTCGGCGTCCACAAACACCGCTTGGGCCACCGCCTCCTCAACCATCCAATCCTTTACGGCT
>CAXHAW010000251.1:0-3473 GCA_964014525.1 uncultured bacterium | reverse complement strand
ATGCAGTCCCCATCTACGATCGCCTGCTCATCGTAATTGCAGGCGGTGGCATTGCGACACCCGATGTGAAGCGGCAAGTGACCAGCCGGCACTTTTCGAGCCCTGTAATTCCAATAATTCGCAGGAAAATAAACCGTGCCAATAAGGCCTCCCGAGGACGCATATTCAGACACCATCCCGCCATTGAAATCTTCAGACCCTGCTGTTCCCCAACCTATCAAGGTGCCGCCGTCCTCCAAGCGTTGAATGCTGCCTTGAGAAGGGGCAAAACTGCCGTCAGGGTGAGGCCATGTTGCCAGCAATGTTGCGGTACCGGCATCGTGATCCATCTGATACTCAACTCCCCTCGATATTTGAGGCTCGCTTCCGGTCGCATTATCAAAAAGCAAAATTCGGCTCCCCTCCAAAAGGTGGGGGTCATGCTGCTGGGCAAACGCGCCGTTTTCGTCGGTAAAAACGAAGTCGCTCTCGGGCCCTCCCAGTTGCCAGACAAGCCCCCCGCTATTTCTGTCAATCAGGACGACCATATCCATGCTTCGCATGCAGAGCAAAATGTCCCCGTTTTCCTGCGTTTCAAACGCATTGTGGTGATAGGCATCAAGAAAGGATGCCTCCCAATTGCAATGTGCGCAAAAGGTCGGCGGAATGTGTTCAGATGCCCGCCAACTCCAAATGACATTGTCGTTTTCATCCAACTCTTGCAACAGACAATCGATGACGGATCGAAGCGGGTTGCTTTGATCGGGGACACTGTCAGCAACGTTAACCGTGATCACCTCGGAACCCATAAGCAGCTTGGTCCCGTCCGCTCTCAACTCGAGATCATGAAAGTCTACATCTCCCCCTTCGAATTGAACGACATCAGAAATGGCAAGGGAACTGTCCAATTCATGCCACCATCCATCCAGCGTCGAAAACCAAGCGAGTGCGCCATTCCCATGCAAGTCGAAATTGAACCCTTCATAAGGCCTGACTTCATTGTACCGAACCACACCCTCCTGATCAATCACAACCGGATACGTCAAGTTCGAGTTAAATCTGGGCGCCGCTAAAATCCAACCAGGTGAAAAGTCTTGGTCAGACGCAAACTCCACTGTGATGTCCAATGCTTGATCCGTTTGCCCCTGAGCATGTCCAGCCATTGAAACCCAACAGACCAACAAGAGAAATGTCCTCGCTGCGGAAATTCCCGGGGACAATTTTTTCGAGCCAACCCCGTCATCTGATCGGCAAGGACGACCTTCGACCGACCGTTCAACAGGTTTATGCCCTGTCAATGCAACTGCTCTAAATGACATTACGTCTACAATTTAATAATTTTAGTCGATATATTTTGATGTTTAACGCGTTTTTCTTGATGAGAAGAATTGGATGGTTTTCCGCATTTCTGACCCTTGCTTCATATGGCTTAACCAATCCGATTGGGGCCCAATTGCAGGTGCAGTCTGGAGAACAATGGGACTTGATTAATTCCGGGTTTGGCCTGAGCACCCGAGGGCTTCCTGTTTTTGTAGGCATAGAACAGACTTTGGATGACCATATTTCCGCTGCCCTCATTGGCACATTCCAATCAGGCCGGGAATCCGGTTCCGCGGGAACTTGGACCCATCAATACTTTGGCATTGGTCTTCAAGGAAACTATCATTTCATTGAACTCGCACCCGCGCCCTTCGACTTGTTTGCTGGACTCACACTTGGTTGGTTTGCCCATAGTTACAAATGGGCAGGCGCTGGACCAGCACCAAGCGCTTATGACGGAAGTGCGATCGGAGGCTTGGGGCTAAGCGGCCAAATTGGAGGTCGATATACCTACAAGGACATGACCTTTCTTCTTCAGATGGACGGAGGTACGTTGATGAGCGGATTCCTCGTCGGACTCAGTTTTCCTCTCTGATGTCTTTCGCGTATCGCCGCCTGTTGCCCGCCATTGCAATCACTTGGGCTGCCCTGCTCTCCAGCGCCCAAGAGTCGCAGGGACACCAACGGAGTTCTGCCATACCGGGGCATCAACTCCTACTTCACACAGGCATTCACGTCCCATGGGGCGAACTGGCTGATCGTTTTGGAATGGCCAATACCGTGGGAATGGGTTGGAGGAGAACTTCAAATTCAGGGTGGCGCTATGGGTTTCAATACCGCTTCCAAACTGGATCAGAGGTCCGGCAGCTGGGCCTGCTCCAGAATCTGGTTGACCCAAATGGCAATGTCATTGACAACGAAGGCAGAATCGCTTTGATCACACCTCAACAACGCGGCACCCTGCTTATGGCAACGCTGGGGAGAAAGTGGTCTCTCGGGGCACGACACCCCGAAACGGGTGTCATTGCCGAAATGGCCGCAGGCTTTTGGGAGCACAAAGTACATTTTCAGAACAGGGGCAACCGAATCACCCAACTGGAAGCGCCGTATCTCAGCGGGTACGACCGGCTAAGCGGTGGTTGGGTCATCGCACCGCGCATCGGAATCGAATACCATTCGCCAAATGGCCAAGCCCGGTTTCAGGCTGGCTTAGAGGCCTTGATTGGCCGACTGCAGCCCAGTCGGTCTTGGAATGCCGACACCGAGACTGTCGATGACCGTATCCGAAGGGACCATGCCATGGGGCTCTTTGCCGCCTGGATTTTGCGCCTTGAATCCAGAAGCACCGTCGATTACTTCCATTGATGGCTTGGGTCTTTTACGACATAGGACTGAGGGTCTTTCTTCTGGGAATGCACATCGCATCCTTAATGGGCCATCAGAAAGCACGGAAATCCCTTGCTGGCAGGCGAGGCTGGGCGGATCGCCTCTCATCTGCGATCAAGGCCATCGAGAACACCCGTCAAGGACGCTGGATTCACATCCACTGCGCATCCCTCGGGGAGTTCGAACAGGGAGCTCCGGTGATGTCTGCATTGCGCAAACAGGCCCCGGATAGGCCCATTTTGCTTACGTTCTTTTCCCCGTCCGGAATGGATTCTGTTGCGCCATACATGGCAGATCATGTGGACTACCTCCCCTTCGATACCGCCAGAAACATGCGTCTGTTTCACGACGTGTTGCCGGCCGCCGACACCATCTTGGTCAAGTATGAATTGTGGCCCAGATTGCTGGAGACCCGCCTCGCTGGAGGAACCCGCATTCACTTGATTGCGGCTCGATTCGATGCCCGCCAATACCCTGCCAACTTCTGGGGAGGCTGGATTCGAAAGAAGTTAGCCCACTTCAAGACGGTCTTGGTTCAGGATGCCGCATCTGCACGCGTGATTTCTGGTTTCGGCATCCATGCTCAGACTGCTGGCGACCCGAGGATAGATCGGGTTTGCGACACGTTCAGAACGGCCCCGTCTCAGGCCATCCAAACCAAACTCAACCAAATTTCGCAGTGGTCTGGCGACCGAAAAATACTCGTGGCAGGCAGCGTGTGGCCTGGGGAATGGAGTGCCATCAGAGAACTTACTCCCCGGCTTTCCGCCTCCGGTTGGTGTGTGCTC
>CAXHAW010000250.1:0-3473 GCA_964014525.1 uncultured bacterium | reverse complement strand
TCAAATTCAGCCATGGCCAAAAATTGATCGGTCATAAACAGGCCCATGAGGCCATTGAGAAAGAGCACCACAGCGGATGCTTTGAATACCATAGAAAGGTTCATTTGAATTGGGTTATTTGTTTGTAGGTGGGTTTTGTCCACTGGCAATCATGGCCATGCGCATGCCCATGATAACGGCCATCACGCCGTGAAGCAGCGCCAGAACCTGCGGGAAGTCTGGAGTGACGAGAATGAGCCAGACAGAGGTTGCGTTGATGATCAGCAATGTCAATGTGATCCGGAGCGCCATGGTCTTGATGGCGGGCTGAGTGAAGTCCACTTCGCCGGGCACGACAGGATAGGTGATGATGGTCTGGCATAGGAAGATGCCAATCGACATGATTTCCAGAAGTCCGCCTTCTGAGGTTACCTCGCCCGTCATGTAGCCGAGCAGGTTAAATGTGACGATCATGCCACCGAAGAGGAAGTATCCTAGCCTAACGAGCAAGGGGTGGCGTCGGATGACACCCAGCACGGACAAGGCCGTGAAGATTCCGGCCAAGATGACCGGAACGAGCATTTCATTTTCCATAAGTAAGGGTTGCGACACGCGATGCGCCGACATTTGATTTCAATGCAATCTATTGGTCATTCAAGCCCGATATAGAGTCTGGGTTAGGAATTGCTTACAGTGGGATGTGGGAGACTATATTGCTGAGATGAGACCTTTTCTTCTGTTGCTGATTCTTCCTGTTATTGCCAGTGCCCAGATTGTGCCGGAATCGTCTGTATACAATGCGGATATAGCGTGGGAGAGCGTGTTTTCCAATGGTCCAGCGGGAAAGGTGAACCGCGGTGTGGCGGACAGCGAGGGCCACATCGGGTTGGTCTTTATGCCAGATGACATGACCCGGGTCCACCGGGTCAACGGCGAGACTGGGGCGTTGATGTGGACGCAGAGTATAGATGGAACGGCTGGTTTTGGTATTGCTGTTTATGAGGCCCCTGACGGCCCCGATTACATCTTGACAGGCGGAGCGGGCAGCAGCCAAGAGCGTTGGATGGCGCGTCTCGATGGCGCCGATGGAAGCGTTCTGTGGTCCCAGACTTACGAAGCATCAGGAGGGTGGGGCAGTTACGATGGCATCCGGATGGCCATGGAAGGTTCAGACGGATACCTCTACGGCTCAGGCTTTGTCGGAGGCGATGAGGCCGGCACCATTTTCGTCGTGTATGGTGGAGAAGGCAACGTGGTGAAGGTGGACCCTGCGGATGGGGGGTTGGTCTGGTCGGAGAATGTGGCGGGTTCGGAATACGCACTGGCCTTGGCCGAGGTGGATGGGGCGCTCTTTTGCGCAACGGCAGAATGGGATGAGGACCTGGCCATCACGGCCATGGAAACAGATGGCACGGAGGTGTGGCAGTCCCCTTTAACTGGTACGTCTGACGTCATTCCCTATGACCTCACCACCGATGGCGATCACCTGTACTATGGCGGGCATCGGGGTCGCGAGGGTGCGGGAGACCCTTTCGACTACAGTTGTATCAAGGCCAATCTGGACGGCAGCGTGGATTGGATTAAGCACTATGCCAATCCCCGCGGCTACAGCTTGTCCCACATTCGCAACGAGCTCTACGGGGTCAAAGCTGACGCCTCAGGTGTATACCTGTTTGGGGGCACTGGAGATGAGAGTGGCTACAGCGAGCAAATTCCACCTTACGAATCTTCAGACGTTTGGAACGGGTGGGTTTTAAAAGTCGATGGCGAAGGGGACATCCTCCACAGCGCCGTGTTTTGTCAGGAGGGGGTGAACACGGCCACCGAATATGGCTGCCTGGTGGATGGAGGTTACGTGATTTTCAACGACACCGATGCCGGAGGCGACACCGAGGTGGGGGTCATTCGGGTCAACATGGCTGATCCCAGTGCTGTTGAACGTCCATTGCATCAGGTCATGGAAGCGTTTCCGAATCCATTTGCAGACAGGCTTGTGCTTCGGGGCGTCGAGCCAGGTGCGCCGTTCATCCTGACGGACGCTTTGGGTCAAGTGGTGATGCGCGGAGAACTCTCTCTCGAGGGGCAACTTGATGGGGTCCAGTGTTGGCCCAGCGGGGTGTACGTCCTTCATGTCGGTGACCAGCGAATTAAGCTGATGCACTGAGTTGAGATCGCGTGCGGTGGAAAGGGGCTATAAATAGCTCAGCCACCACCTTTCCGGATGGGCTTTTTTGTAGTGCATCCACCATTTGCATGGGCGGTACAGGGCCACGACAATGGCGATCCAGATGAGGCAGGTTGTGGCCAAGGAGAACCCGTAGCCTCTGAGTCCGTTGTCGTAGGAGACAAACACGTCAAGCACCATGGCGTCCCAACCAAATCCTTGCGCCGCTGCTGCGGGGATAGCCAGCAGGTGGATCACCAGCAAGTGCAGCAGATAAAAAAAGAAAGGCACCCGGCCGAAGACCTCGAGCCATTGAGAAATTCGGTTTTGTGCCCCTTCGAGCACAGACAGGGTGAGCATGGCCGGACCCAAGGTCATGGTGAGGTATGCGAGAGAGGGGGGGTACTTCTGCGGATTGAGGAAGTCCATGAGTGTTCCGGACCATGTGCCTTGGACATCCCAGTGATTTGTGTTGCCATATCCATCGAATCCCCGGATGAGAACAAAGGCTGCCACCATCGCGAAACCAGCACCTCTAAGCCACTGAAGTCTGCTTTTGGCTTCCAACTGCAGGTAGCTGCGTCCGAGAACAATGCCACCCCACATCACGCCGAGCCAAGGAAGCAAGGGGTAAGGGGTGGCGATTGAAAATGAGCCGAAGTTGATTCTGGATTGCTGGTGGAGAATCGCATAGGCCAGGCTGGGCGTGTCGCTGTTCAGTGCATCCAGCGTGTGATGGCCGATGCCAATCGTGAGTGCCAACCCGAGAAGAGAACGGGTGCCCATTCTGAAGGTGAACGCCGAACAGACCATGGCAAGCCCAATGACCCAGATGACGCCAAAAAGGAACAGATCGAAGCCCGGGTTGAAAAACCAAAGAAAGCTGACGATGATGGCGTCGCAGAACATGAGCCAGAATCCCCGACTGAGGAGGAAGAAGCGCGTATCAGCGGGGGATTTTCGGGAGGCCACAAAGGCAATGGACGCCCCTGAGAGCAGCACAAAGGTGGGGGCGCAAAAATGGGTGATCCACCGCGTAAAGAAGACCGGAAGGGAGCTGCGGACTGGGTCTGTGGGGTCGAAGAAGTGGACGTCGACATGGAAGAAATCGCGCACGTGATCCAGAACCATGATCACCATGATCGCACCCTTGAGGACGTCGAGCGAACGGATTCTCGGTTTTGGAGGTGGCAGACGATTAGCCATTGCTTGAGACAATGCTCTTTGCAAAGTAACCCGCAGGGGCTTGGCAATCCAGTTGCCGGACCAAATATTCGGGTGTTCTCAAGTTGACCTTCGATGAGATTACATTCACGCTTCTTAAAAAGAC
>CAXHAW010000249.1:0-3507 GCA_964014525.1 uncultured bacterium | reverse complement strand
AGATTCCGTGAAGTCTCGTGGGCTCGGAGATGTGTATAAGAGACAGACACACTTGATTCGACTCTCGTTACGAAAAAGACTGCTGCTGGCGATGCTGGCAGTGACTGCGTTGGGTTTTATCCTTACGGGTGCGGCCACGTACATCGGATTTTCTCGGTTGGATGCGGATTACAATGCAGCGCGTCTCGAAAGAAAGGAGTCCGCGGTGGCGAAGAGTTTGGGCTTTGCATTGAGCAGGGCTGTTGGCGATGATGTGGAACCATCGTCGTTGAGCAGGGCTGTTGTTTCAGGCGGGTTTGCGGACCGCATCGTTGAGATGGAATCCGTACATGGCTTGCCCATTGCCGTGTACCGATTGGACGGAGTGCTTTTCGTGACATCATCTGTCAGGCGACCGGAGGACTCTGTGTTTCCGACGGAAGTTGACCCCGAGGTTTTGATTGCCCTTGCCCAGGGTGTTGCCCGTCTTGAGGTGCCAACTGGCAATGGGGATTACTTGGCGTATTGGTACCAATTAAATGCAGAGCGTCGTCCGGTGGCGTTGGTCGCTTTGCGCTATGAATCACGGAGCCTGGAGGCGGTCGTGCGCAATGAGTTCATGCGGAACTTAGGTGCTGTTTTTGCCCTTGTGTTTGGCGCAGCGGTGGCTTTGGCTTTCTTCTTGACCCGATCGATTACCCAACCCCTTGCTCGCTTGGGAAGCCGAATGGATGACATGGATGTGGGGCGTGAGGTGGCGGCAGAGCCATTGAGGTATGGGGCGGCGCCAGGCGATGAAATTGGCGTGCTGGTGGACCGCTACAACAGGATGGTGGAGAACGTCAGGCATTCGGCCTTTGCTTTGGCGCAATCTGAACGTCAGAGCGCTTGGCGCGAGATGGCCATGCAGGTTGCCCATGAGATTAAAAACCCCTTGACCCCAATGAAGCTGGGAATTCAGCAGTTGGAACGAAGGGCGCTTGATGCGGAGTCAGACCCGGAGGAGCTAAAAGACCGAATTGTGGCCCTGTCGTCTACGTTGCAGGGTCAGATTGACCTGTTGTCTAGGATCGCGGGTGAGTTCAGTACGTTGGCGCGGCTTCCGCAAGGTGAATTGCTGACGTTGTCTTTGAAGCGCTTGTTGGAGGAGGTTGTGTTGCTTCATGGCGTGGAAGGCGTTGGGCCAACGCTGCGGTGTGATGGTGACGTTGAGGTCCAAGGCGACGCGGACCAACTGAAGCGGTTGTTTTCGAATTTGATCATCAATGCCCAACAGGCCATCGGGGACGGGCCCGGTGAGGTGCGGGTGGTGTTGGACGCTTCCGCGCAATGCGTTGTTGTAAAGGACAGCGGCCCGGGCATGACGAAGGAGGTTGCGGACCGCGTGTTCGAACCTCGGTTTACCACCAGGGGCGGTGGGTCAGGCTTGGGCTTGGCCATGGTCAAGGCCATTGCTGAACGGCACGCTTGGCGGGTGGACTTTGACAGCGACCCGGATGTCGGCACTGAATTTCGACTGTTGGTGAAGGGGTGATTCGACCGCGTGTTGACCCACCCCTGGCCCATGACAGCTGTCAACCCATGGGCATGACCGATGCGGGAAACCACAGTGGTCGAGATGGCGCGGCGTCGTTGATGAAGGGAGCGACTTGCATGGCCAACAGCCCAAGGCCTTCTGAAACCCCCTGAGGGACACACAGGAGCTCCGAAATGGTGGCGCCCACGCGAGGGTTGCCTCCGCTAAAAAAGAAGGCGTTGTGTGCCCGCAAAACGCCGTTGTCGACCTCCCGGTCTACACTGGGAAGGTCCAGAAGAAGGTGTTGAACGCCATGGCGGACCAAAATGTCGGCGAATCCGTCGGCGAGATAGGGTGGGTTGGCGTTGCTCCAGTCCCTTTGGACGTCGCTTGTGGTGCAGCGGAGTACAACGGCGCGTGGCGCTTTTTGTGTCAACAGTTCGGACGCCTTCTCTAAAGCAGAAGTTGGCACCACCCAGTCTTGATCAGCGGATTCAGGTTGAGCCTCGAGCAATAGGGCGGGCAACAAAAATGGCAGGTGTTCAGAACGCGCCAGCGCATCGATTGGTTGGAATTCATCGGAGATGTGCTCTCTGGTTTCTGTATGGGTACCGTGGGCGTGGGGATTGAATGTGAGGTCCCTAAAGTTGACACTGCCCCCTTCGGCGATGGACCCCACCCAACTTTCGGTGCGCACCGGGCTCGCCGTGGCAGGCCCCTTGTACCAGGCGCGGGGCAGTCCGGTGTGTGGGTTGACAGGAACACTCAAGTCTGCAGCGGGCCCTGTGGCGTGCCATGTGTGGCCGTGGTGGTCGAGTTCGATGCGGAGGGTCATGGAGGCCAAGTTGCCGAGACTTCGGCATTGGTACAAAAAAGAAAAGCCCCGCCGATGAGGGCGGGGCTTTTCGAATAGGGTGTTTTCCGATTACTGGAAGAGGTATCCGAGGCGGAGCTGCGCTTGGAACTGAGTTCCGAGCGATCCCCCCTGCTGGCTTCCCGTCCAGAATGGGCGGTCATTGATGTTGGCCGGGTGTTGGCCGCTGTATGCGTGTCCCACCAGGTCGACACTGCCCTGAATTGGAGCAGGCATCTCAGTGAGGTCGCTTGGATCAACGGCATTCTGGGTGCCCCAGAAAAGGTTGTAAGCCACATTGTCAGTTGCGGAAATCTCCATGTCGTTGACTGTGGAGCTCATGAAACCGAGGCCTGCCTCAGCACCGAGATAGAGGTAGTCCGTCAGATAGGCGTCGAAACCGGTCACAAGACCAATTTTGAATGTGCTGGCACTCTGGGTGAGGGTTTGCGTCCATACGATGTATTGGTCTTGGTCACCAACCTGGTTCTCGTCATCCGCGCTCCAGAACTCCTGTTCGAAGGAAGAGCTGGTCACACCATACCCAACTTCGAAACCAACATATGGGCTGAGCTTATCGCCGCCGGCATCGAAGTGCTTCTCGTAACCAGGAGCAACCATCCATGAGCTCGTGCTGAATGTGTCATACATGTCAGGGCTGGGAATCTCATCATCACCAGATGTCACATAAGCTCCAGCGATGGCAGGAATACCACCCCCTACGACCGTGCCGTCAGGCATGATGCTGTAGTAGGGCTCTGGACGGCCGACGCCGTTAAAGTCAAACTCACGGAATCCAATGGACTTGGAGTTGGTGCTGTTCAAGGTCAGGCTCAAACGGAAGGCAGACTCTTCGTCTGTGAAGTTCCGGTACTTGATGGTGGTGCCGTCAACAGGGCTGTTACCAAGCGGAGTGAATTGTAGTTCGATGTTGTGCTCGCCACCGAATTGCTTCTGGGCGTTGGCCGTGACTGCGAAAAGGGCAACCAGGGCAAGGGCAGACAGGATGTGCTTCATCTTGAGTTTCTGAAAAAGATTTTCGGCCGCAAGAAAAGCAATTCCGTCTAAGCTTTTGGGGATATGCACTGTTTTTCCACAATTCCAGTTGTGGATGCCGAGGGCAGCACATGACGATCGGTGACCTTGACTGCCTGATTTC
>CAXHAW010000248.1:0-3510 GCA_964014525.1 uncultured bacterium | reverse complement strand
GGCATGACCAATACCGTGGCAAACAAAACCAAAGTGAATCTTGAGAAATGCGTCATGTCTTTACTCAGATTGATAACCACCCTGACGGATTCAAGTTGCAAAACGCGAAAGAATGACAAACGTCAGCCCGAGAACTGTCAAATGTCATTGGCCACCTCCCAAGCTCCACTGATTTTGGAAAGTGCTTCTCCACATTCACAACCCCGCCTCGCCATGACCACGATGAACCCCACCCTCTCCACTCAACTCGACCGCAGCTGGGCCGACCGCTTGGTCCCCAGTCTGAATCGGCTTCTCGCCGATTTCGAGATGCTTCGCTTCAATGCACGAAGCGCCCTTTGGAACGGGTGGGGAGAACAGTATCCTGCCATGGCAGAAATGCTTCCTCACTTTATCCGACACGCAGACGTTGCCACCAACGCCATCGGTCGCCGCATCCGCTGTCTGGAAGGCCACCCCGTCTCCACCATGGCCGAGTGCCTTGAGAGCGCCACAATCAAGGCCACCGATGGGGTCATGCACCACCGCGCATGCAATCGCATGCTCAGAGAATCCCTCTCTCACATTCTCAAAGAGGAACGGCAAATTGTCACCGAAGCACAACACGCAGGTGACGAAGTCACAGCGCGCTGCCTCATCGAATTCATGCAATTCCAAGAGGAAACCATGTGGACCCTTCGCACGTCTTTGAGGCGCACCGCGTTTGAAGAGCAATACCTCTCCAAGGAAAGGACATGAAGTCGTTCCTGCTCAGCGCTGGATCATGAGGGGACCGGCGTGTTCCACGCCCTCAGGAAGCTGCAAGACGAAGTAGTGCGTTCCGTCAGCAACCCCATCTCCATCCCATTCATTTTCGTAGCCAGTGGCCTCATACACAACGGCCCCGTTCCGGTTGTACACCGTCAACTGATTGTCCGGGTATAGTTCGATGTACTTGAAGACCAGACGGTCATTCTTTCCATCCCCATTGGGCGTGAAGATGTTGACCATCTCCACGGCGCAAGCCAAGATCTCGAGCACATGTGAATCCTGGTCTCCGCACAGGCCCTCCAGCACATGGTTGACCGTCACCGTGCCCACACCTGCCGCCTGCAAATTGAGCAGGCCACTTTCGGCCCCGATGCAATCTTGTCCAGAAGGGCTGGTCGCGCTCCAGACACCACCGGCCCAGATTGCCCCCAGTTGCCACTCATCGACACCGATGCACAGCTCGTCATTGGGCACATCCACGAGAATGGTCGCGTCCCGCTGGGGCACCACCACAATCTGCACCGCATCAATGTCCGTGCACACCTCCTGTATGCTATAGGTGATGGTGTAATTGCCCGCACCGACACCTGGGTCAAATGTTCCTCCCAGGGTAATGCAGTTTCCACAGTCGGCCGTCCAAGCACCACCAGCCTGGGCAGCAGTGAACACCTCATTTGCCCCTGATTCACAGAGGTCCGGAATGGCGTCAATGGTCGCATCCACAGCTGGGGCCACCACAATGTCAATGCTTCCGGAAACGCTGCAACCAAGGGGGTCGTCATAGGCCACCGTCACCGTGTGGTTTCCGACGCCTGCTTGACCGGGATCGAACACCCCGCTTCCGCTAACACACCCACCACAATCCGAACTCCACTCCAAACTGGGGACGTTGGACCAGACCGCTTCTGCATCGAGGTCCACATCCGAATTGAGGGCTCCACCTGAGTTGTTGACGCAGAAGGGGTCCTCTTCCTGCAATGTCACCGTCAAGATGGGCAAGACCGCTGTTGAGAACGTGGCGCTGTTCGAACAGCTGCCATTCTCAACCGTGTAGCTGAGAACCGATGTGCCCAGAGGCGCGGCGCCAGGACTGAATGTCACCCCATCCAAACCGCTACCGGACGCACTCCAGCTTCCGCCAGGAACGTCCGCTTCCAATTCAAAAGGCGTGGCATCCGCACACAAGGCATCTGGCACATTGGCTGATCCAATGGGCAAACTTTCGTCGACCAGAATGGTGGCTGAACTCTCTACTCCACAGCCCGCCCCCGGCATGAACGTGACCGTGTATGATCCAGGGCCTGGTGGATTGAAAATTCCGGATGGCAAGACACACCCGCCGCAATCTGCTGTCCATGTGCCTGCAATCCCGTCGTCGTCGAGCTCCACACTTCCAATGGACTCACAGTAATTCAAATCTTCCAGAGCAGCGGCCACTGCTTCGCCCACATTGACCTCTACCGCGCCCGTGGCTGTGCACGCGGTTCCAAAGGTGTATTGTGCGTCGAAGGTGCCCGCGCCGACAGCGGGATCGAAAACCCCGTCTGGACTGACACACCCCCCGCAATCTGCTTCCCAAGTTCCACCGCCAGGCGTGCCAACAAGTTGAACGGGATCAGAGAAAGGACACAACGCACCCACGTTGCCCGTGTTGATGTTTGGGGTCAGTCCGACCTGAACTTCCTGAACTTCCGTCACTTCTCCGCAGTCGCCATCGATGGTGTACGTCACCTCCAGAATACCGGGAGCAGCCTGTGTTGGGTCAATCTGTCCCGGCGTATTGAGGCAACCCACACAATCCGCTGACCATGTGCCGCCCTCAGTATCTGCCACAAGAGAAGCTGGTTCATCTCCACTGCACAAGACGTCCAGTGGATTTCCATCCACATCAAGAATAGAGAAGTCCGCTGTCTGCGATTCGAAATTGAATTGAATCATGACCGTATCGGTGGCCATGAACTGGGAGGTGTCTGGTTCCTCCGGCTCCAAATTACAGAGGTAGAACAGGGTAATGGCGCCATCGAAATTCACACCACCGTTAGAGAAGGACCACCCATTCTGGATGGTGATGCTCCAATTTCCATCACCGGTAAATTGACTGGGTGTGGTGAAGCACGATTCATAGAACCCACCCAATGTCGTATTCCAATTGCCAGGGAAATCCCCGAGGTACGTCCCATCCAAGTCGATGTTGTAGCCTTCGATATAACCGCAAGCTCCAGACGGACTGCATATCTGCAGCCCCATGTCTCCCGGCCAACTGGCGCCATTGGACGTCCAATTGTTGGTCACAGAAAATCCTAGGAGATCGCCGTCAAATGGGAAATTCAACGTTCCCGTCTGAAAGGCGCCCAAGTTGAAATCATAAACAAGGCTTGTGTCGCACGCATCATCTGGAATCGCATCACAACTGCCCGCCTCAGGCGGAGGGGGCAAAATCACAGGGAAATTGGCCCCAATGACCATCTCCGTCGCCTCGTCAATGCAGACAGAGATGCTGTCGCCCTGTCCGACGATCTCCTCGCCAATCAAGTAAACCAACTCCGTCTGGGATTCTCCAGTCGGAGCATAACCAAACGCGAGGTCATCAATGGCGAATTCTCCAGTGTCAAAGGCCTCGGGGCCGTATGCCCCTTCTCCACCCCCGCCTTGAATGCCCACGCATGCGGTGATTTCCAGACAGGAAGCGAATTGTCCAATGTGCATCTCTACCGCATTGGACGTCTCGTAAAGCACGACTTGCGCCACCAGCTCGTTGGA
>CAXHAW010000247.1:0-3513 GCA_964014525.1 uncultured bacterium | reverse complement strand
GACAGGAACTGGAGCGATCAGACATGGAATCGTGGGTCACGGACGAAGATACGGTCAGGGGGTGCTCCGGTTCAACGGCTGGGAGATGTCCTTACCCGTTCATCGGCTGCAGGCCGGCCTTTTTTTCCAAAAAGGCAGGCGAGGGTTATTCCTTTTTCGAGAAACGCCATGGCGTGATGGGCGCGGCTTGCATCCAGAAGGTTGGCCTCTAGTCCCGTCACCACGGGGGTTTCTCCGCTGAGGTCATTGGAAGCCAAAAACCGGCTGTTTCCAATTTCGAGCCACCCAGCTTGGATTCGAGCCCGCGCGCGAAATCGGCCGAACTGAACCCATGCACCTGCGCTCGCACTTCCACCCCAACCACTGATGTGCCAGAGGTGCTTGGTTCGGACGCCCATCCAGCGAACATCTGTTGCGCACAGCACCGCCCCGATACTGGCAGAACCTTGGAGCCCGAATCGCCACTTTTTGTTGGCGGTGTCCCAGGTCTGTCGGGTGCGGCCATAGCGACCCAATTCAATGTCGCGCTCCATTTCGCGGCTTCCCAGCTGGGCGCTGGTTTCGGGTGCAGTGAGGATCAGCAGCGCCGCAACAAAGGCCGGGAAACGACGATAAACGGATGGGTGACGGCGGCACAAGGGCAGACAAAAGTAGCGCGGCGAGATGGCGGGGTGGGCGATGTTGGCAGCATGGAAACAGAACGTCAAGGACTTGGACGGTGGGGCGAGCAGGTTGCTTTGGAACACGTGGTGCGAAGAGGATGGGAAGTGCTGGCCTCCAATTGGCGGATTGGGCAGTTTGAGGTGGACTTGATTGTTCGAGATGGTCCATGGCTGGTCATTGTGGAGGTCAAGACCAGAACCGAGCCGGTTCAGGCGGATTGGCATAGAATGGTTTCCCGGGCTCAGCAGGGCCGGCTCATTCGCGCTGCGAGGGTGTTTTTGTCTCGCCATCCGGATCAGAGCCTAGAGGTGCGTTTTGATGTCGTCGCCATACTCCGCAACCGATATGGCCATCGGATCTTGCATACCGAAAGTGCGTTCTACCCCCTGTTGCCGGGCCGTTGATACGCACGACCACATGTGGGGATTGTCCGGGACCCATGTGCGAACGGGAGGCAATTCACCGTTCTTTCGATACATGGAACAGCGTTCGGTCTACCTCATCATCATTGCGACCCTCGCCTTAACGGCAGGATACCTCGGGTATCAGGTCTCCCAACAGGGTGACACCATTGAGGTGCAGTCGGGTCAAATTCAAGAAGGCAATCTCGAGCGCGAGACATTGGAGCTTGACTTGCAACGTCTTCGGTTCAGTTACGATACCCTTCGGACTGAAAACGGGTTGATGATGGCTGAAATGTCGGCGCAACGAAGCGAGATTGAGGGGTTAATCAAAAAAGTTCGGAGCCGGAATTACAGCGTGTCCAAGCTCAAGAAGGAAGCTGAGACGTTGAGGCGAATCATGCAAGGTTATGTGGTGACCATAGACAGTTTGAATCAAGCCAACATTGCCCTGACAAACGAGCGAGACGCCATGGCCCAGCAGGTGGTCGACATCGAGGAGCGCAACTCAGACCTGCAGCGCAGACAGGAGAACATGGAGGGCATCATTGAAGCGGGCCGCGCCCTCCAGGCCATGGACTTGGTCCCCTCCGCGATTCGGGTAGCCTCCAATGGCTCACAGCGCGTGACGTCTAGAGCGAAGCGCGCTGAAATGATCAAGACCTGTTTTACGCTGATGGAGAACCGCATTGCCGAGAAGGGGGAGCGGACCCTTTTCCTAGAGGTGTTGGACCCAGACGGGCGCCTGATGCCTCCGGGAGACCGCTCACCAGTCGCCATGGCTGGCGGGGCACCTGCATCTGCGGCCCGTGCGTTAGAGTACAATGGCGAGCGCATGGAGGCGTGCATCTTCTTCACAGCATCCGCGCCTTTCGCCGAGGGAGTGTATACCGTGCACCTTGTGGACGGTGGCGAGCGCATCGCCACGACCGACCTCATTTTGCGCTGAGTTTGCGCGTTCGGGAGTGTGCGGGCTGATTTATCGAACCAGCGTGACTTTTCCCGTTTGGCGTTCCCGGCCTTTGCTCGTTGGGTAGTGCATTGCCCAAGTGTAGACGCCGGGCATGACGAGGTGTTCACCCGCTCCGATGCCGCCCGTACCGGAGGCCGTTCCCGGCCCGCCTATGCCGCCAGTCCAATATGCCCTAGGGTCTTCGGTTGCCCAGATGCACTGCCCCCAACGGTCCCAGATTTCGAGCCGGTAGCCGGGCACCAGGGTCGCGTTTGGCAGGCCCTGTAGATAGGCTTCTGTTCCATTGAGCCACTGGCTTTCCGGACGCCACCCATCGTTGAGGCCATCGCCGTCCGGGGTAAACGCTGTGGGAACGTAGACAGGGTATATGAACTCGACTTCAACCATGTCGGCGGACCGGCAGCCGTTGGTGTCGATGACGTGGAGCGTGAAGATGCCGTCTTCCTGCAGCCAGACCTCGGGGATGAGGCAGTCACTGCAGGAGAGCGGGTCTGAGGGACTCCACCAGAGGGAGTCGATTGGACTGCCGTCCACCGACCCGTAGAGGAAGGTGGGTTCCAGCCATTCTTGGCGCTGGTCTGGACCAGCTTCCACGGTTGGACGGGGCCAGATGAGAACGTCGACATCGGCGGATGCAACGCAACCGTCCGCATCGGTGACATAGGCGGTGAATGTCTGTGAAGTTTCCGTGACGACTGTGGTCTGGGCGGCGGAGGGATTGGTGACCAAGGCCCCAGGGACCCATTGGTACGTGACGCCGCCAGAAGCGGATACCGCGAAGGGTTCTCCTGCACATGTGGACCCGCCAGCGTCCACAAAGGCTGAGGGGACGATGAGTTCCACAGTGACTATATCTGTTCCCTCACCACAAAGGTTGGTGATGGTGACGGTGTAGGTTGTGGTTTCCTGCGGAGTGGCAAATGGAGTTTGGCTGGCAGGGTTGTTAAGGCCAGTGGTCGGGGCCCAAGACCATGTGCTGCCGTCGGCAGCCTCCAGTTGCACGGATTGGCCAATGCAGAGTGGGACGTTGGGGTACAGGCTGTCTCCTGGTGCGCCGGGAACAACGGAGACGGTGACCTCGTGAAAGCGCTCGCACCCTTCCGGCGTGGTCACGGTGACGGTATAGGTTGTGGTTTCCAACGGGGAAGCAACCGGATCGGGTGAATTCGGGTCTGAGAGCCAGTTGATGGGCTGCCAGTCGTAATCCCAATCGGCGGCTTCCGATTGTGGGCTTGTGACGGCGAGTGGAGCCCCGTCTCCTAGGCAGATTTGAGTGTCCCCGTTGAGCTCAGTGGCCATGTCGACGACGTCTACTGTGATGTCAATGGATTCGGTACCGCAGAGGGTGACATCGGTCAAGGTGTATGTCGTTGTGGCATTGGGGTTGGCGACGGGGTCGGCGATGTTGTCCGCCGAGAGGCCGATTGCCGGGAACCAGCTGAGTGTCCCGTTTCCGGATCCCTCGAGCTGGACGGA
>CAXHAW010000246.1:0-3519 GCA_964014525.1 uncultured bacterium | reverse complement strand
ATGGGCACCGAGTTCATCAAGAAGCTGCTGCAGATCCTCGGCATCCTGAAAATAAAGCTCAATTCGACCCGCACCATCCCCGCGCACCTTCATGTCAAGGGAACGCCCTTCAAAGCGACTCCTCAAATGAGCGCGCATCGTTTGCATCTGCAAACTCAGTGCAGCCATGGAGGCTTTATGGGTCGGTTTCCTGCCGACAATCTCACTGGCCTCCCGTTCGGTTTGACGCACATTCAATCCCTTGTCGAGAATGCGCCGGTACAATGCCTTTTGGTTCTTGGGCTCCTGAAGTCCAGCAAGAACTCGGGCATGGCCAAAACTCAAGTGGCCCGCCGCCACAGACTGCTGGATATTGGCTGGCAAACCCAGAAGTCGGATGTAATTGGAGACGGTAGACCGTTGCTTTCCCACACGTGAGGCGAGCTCCTCCTGGGTCAGGGCGCATTCTTCCATGAGCCGCTTGAAACTGATGGCCACTTCTATCGCATCGAGATCTTCCCGCTGGATGTTTTCCACCAAGGCCATTTCCAGCATCTCCTGATCATTGGCCTCCCTCACATAAGCGGGCACCCGGTCAAGGCCTGCCAACTGAGAGGCGCGAAAACGGCGTTCACCAGAAATCAATTGATACTTGGCCGCACTGACGCGGCGAACTGTCAACGGCTGAATGATGCCCAGGGTCCGAATGCTGTCCGCGAGCTCATTCAGCGCGAAAGGCTCAAAAGTCCGTCGAGGCTGATCGGGGTTGGCGTCGATGACACTGATGGGCAAAAGTGCCACACGCCCCGCCATGTCAACGGCAGCATCGGCCACACTGGCCGGCTTCTTCTGTTCCTTTTGGGCAGCACCTGTTTGCTGTCCTGCTTGTTGCGCCTCCAAAAGCGCACCCAAACCACGACCCAAAGCCGGCTTTTTATTTCCCTTCTTCGCCATCGTGCGACACTCAGTTCAAATTGGACTGGATGTCCATGTCCAAGCCCCCGTCCATGTCGAGGAACTTCTCCGCATTGGGCACCTTGGTCAAATCGTTCTTTTGGAGAATTTCACGTGCCAGATTTAGATAGTTGATGGCCCCTTTGCAAGACGCATCGTGCATCACAATCGTTTCCCCATGGCTCGGGGCTTCCCCCAATCGGGTATTGCGGTGAATTAAGGTGTCAAAAACCAACTCACGGAAATGCATCCGAACTTCTTCGACCACTTGGTTAGACAAGCGGAGTCGGGTGTCATACATCGTCAGCAAAATGCCCTCAATGGCCAACCCTTCATTGAGTCCACCTTGTACAATCTTGACTGTATTCAACAATTTACCGAGCCCTTCCAAAGCGAAGTATTCACACTGTACGGGAATCACCACACTGTCTGCAGCCGTTAAGGCATTGAGCGTGATGAGCCCTAGCGAAGGAGAACAGTCAATCAAAATGAAATCAAATTCCTCCTTGAGGGGCTCCAGCGCTGCCTTTAAACGACGCTCCCGATCAGCCTCACCAATGAGTTCAATTTCTGCACCGACCAAATCGATGTGAGAGGGCAAAAGCCACAGGTTGGGGTTGCCTGTTTCTACGATGGCCTCCCGGGCATCCAAGCCTTCGATGAGACACTGATAGGTTCCCTTCGTCACGGCTTTCGGGTCCACACCGACACCAGAGCTGCTGTTGGCCTGAGGATCAGAATCCACCAACAAGGTGCGATACTCCAATGCCCCCAAACTGGCCCCGAGGTTGATCGCAGTCGTGGTCTTTCCGACGCCGCCTTTTTGGTTTGCTATCGCGATGATTTTGCCCATGTTCAAGAGGAAATGTCCAATGTGTCAGCCACAATGGGATTAAGTCGTTGACCTCCGACGCCACACACAACGCTGAAGGCCGCCTCCCATTTCGTTTCGATACAAGTCGACGTCCACGGTTGCACAGCCAGCCCCATGTCGTTCGACCCAAGGACCGAATCCATGAGCAAACCCAAGCCTTGAGCCTGAATTAAATAGGGGATGTGACCACCGTTTTGGAGATGCATTGGGAGGAAATCAAATATAGCCGGACCCCTTCCCGGGCGCCTGTGAAATTATCCACATGGAACCCCCGTTCCATCAAGTTGGAAGGGCTCACAAGTCCTCAAACCGAACGTCTCCGTCGTCCGATTTCGTGCCCTCTTCGCGTCCGGGACCATGGTGCTCACCAGATTGGAATTCCCCTGTGCCTTGCAATTCAGCAATCTTTTCGAGGCTGTCTCTCAATCCATCACTGAACTTCTCGAAATCCTCTTTGTACAGAAAGAGCTTGTGCTTGCTGTACGTCACCTCACCGGAAGCGTGCGTTTGACGCTTGCTTTCAGTGATGGTCAAGTACAAGTCTTTGGCCCGGGTGGCTCGGATGTCGAAGAAATAGGTCCGCTTTCCAGCCTTGACCGAGAACGTGTGTACATCCTCTTCTCGACGGTCATTTCCTCCCCAATCCTGCTTGCGATCACCGTACATGTCTCGTGTTTGTTGGAGCAAAAGTTAAGACAATCGAATGGGGAATCACCGGAAGAGCTGAATCTGTCCTGCGTACTCAAACGGAATTCTCAACTGATCCTCCAAGTAGACTTGGTACAGGTAGACTCCGTCCGATGCAAAGTGATTTCCACCTTTCACTTCCCCTTGCCAGACGGCTTTTGGGTCCTCTGTCTCGAAAATCACCTCGCCCCATCGGTTGTAGACAATACAGTGATAAGCGGCCGTGCCTGTCGTCACCGGCTGCCATACATCGTTGATGCCATCGTTGTTTGGCGAGAAGCTGTTCGGCGCATAAAACAGCGTTCCATTTACCCCAACTTCGCCTTGGGCCACAGCAGTGCATCCATATTCGTTGATCACAGTCTGACTCACATTGAAGACGCCCGCTCCTTGGAAGATATACGTGGGGTCACTTTGGTCGCTGGAGCCCCCGTCACCAAAGTTGTAGTAGTGCATAACTGCACCTGTGCTCAGGTCTTCTATCATCACCATCGGCTCCAGAATGTCAACGATGTTGGGCTCTATATCAAACCCAGCGGTGGGCTCTGGGTGGACCTCGATGAACGCGGTTTTCGTTTCGGCTAAATCCTGAACACAGAAACCGCTGGTGCTCATCTCCAAGGTCACGGAATACAACCCGGGCACTTCGTAGACATGGGAGGGACTTGGAGAAGAAGACGTAGAACCATCGCCGAAGTACCAAGTGTAGCCCGCAGCCGTCTCGGTTACAGAAAAATTCTCAAAGCTGACCGGAAGGGGAGGGCAACCAGAAATTGGACCTCCGTCAAATCCTATGGTGGGGTCGAACAGAACCTCCACTTCGGACTCGAAATCCCGTTCGCAACCTTCTGCTGTTACCACCACCTCCACAGTATAGATTCCAGGCTCGGGGAAGGACAAACCCTGCAAGAAGGCGCCCGATTCAATCGCCGCGTTTCCAGGGGCATAGTTCCAATCGAAAGTGGCATTGGGGTCTGTGCTGTCTCTTATACACATCTGACGCTGCCGACGATCCTACCTGTGTA
>CAXHAW010000245.1:0-3521 GCA_964014525.1 uncultured bacterium | reverse complement strand
AAACTGCATGGATGAGGACGCACTCTGTCCTTTATGCTCCTGGCCCTATCCCCAACGCGAGGGAACTGCAATGGTCTGTCTGGAATGTTGAAACAAATGGGTCCCTGAAAGCAAGGACCGCATAACTTGAAGCCGAACAACCAAAGCCATGGCGCGCACCCCGACCACCTCCATCCCCCTCGGATTTGAGGCACCCCACTTCACCCTTCCCGATGTGGTCAGCGGCACCCTCAATAACAGTGAAGACCTGATGTCAGGTGGCCCCACCGTGGTTGTGTTCATGTGCAATCACTGCCCCTTCGTTGTGCACATCCTGCCAGAGTATGTGTCCTTTGCCAAAGAGTACATGGCCAAAGGCGTCAATTTCATTGCGATCTCGAGCAATGACATTCAGGGCTACCCGATGGACAGCCCAGACCTGATGAAGGCCCTGGCCCAAGACATGGACTTTGGCTTTCCCTACCTCTACGACGAAAGTCAGGATGTCGCCAAGGCCTATGCAGCGGCCTGCACGCCCGACTTCAGCGTATTTGACATGGACAATCGGTGCGTCTACCGCGGCCAGTTCGATGGCGCACGACCCGGCAACGAAACGCCCGTGACTGGAACAGACATGCGGGCGGCATTGGATCTGCTTTTGGCCGGAAAATCCATCCCTGAGGAAGACCAGATTCCCTCCCTCGGATGCAACATCAAATGGAAGCCCGAATGAGCCGTTACATTCTCGCCCTGGATCAGGGCACGACCAGCAGCCGAAGCCTCGTATTTGATCAAGGCGGCCAGATCATGGCCATGGCGCAACGCGAGTTCACACAACACTTCCCCCAACCAGGCTGGGTGGAGCACGACCCGGAGGAAATTTTGGCCAGCCAAGTGGCCACAGCACACGACGCTGTCAAATCTGCGGGATTGACCATGGCCGACATCGCTGCCGTGGGCATCACCAACCAACGGGAAACGACTGTGGTTTGGGACCGGGCCACGGGGAAAGCCATCTACAACGCCATCGTATGGCAGGACCGCCGGACCGCAAACACATGTGATACGCTGCGAAATGAAGGCCATGCCCCAGTCATCAGAGAGACCTCAGGGCTTGAACTCGACGCGTACTTCTCAGGAACCAAAGTCGCTTGGATTCTTGACCACGTGGATGGAGCCAGAGAAAGAGCAAACCGCGGTGAATTGGCGTTCGGCACCATAGACAGTTGGCTCATCTGGCACTTGACCCAGGGCCAAGTCCACGCCACTGACCCTTCCAATGCCTCCCGTACCCTCCTCTACAACCTTCACAAGTTGGAATGGGATGAGGGCATGCTCGACCTGTTTGGCGTGCCGGCCTCCATCCTTCCGGAAGTCAAAGCCAGCAGCGGCATTTTTGGACACGCCACAGCACTTTCTGAGGCACATGCACCGCCGATTGCAGGCGTGGCCGGCGACCAACAAGCTGCACTGTTCGGGCAGCAATGCACCTCACCCGGCATGGTCAAGAACACCTATGGAACCGGGTGCTTCATGCTCATGAACACCGGCGCCCAGGCCATCGCAAGTGAGCACCGCCTGCTCACCACAGTGGCTTGGCAAATCGGCGATGACGTGAGCTACGCACTGGAGGGCAGCATCTTCATGGGGGGTGCCACCGTACAGTGGCTTCGCGATGGGCTCGGGCTCATCCCCAATTCTCCGGCCATCGAACAACTCGCCTCCGAGGTCTCCGACTCGGAGGGGGTGGTCATGGTGCCCGCCTTCGCAGGCATGGGGGCTCCGCATTGGAACGGCCATGCTCGTGGTGCGGTCTTCGGACTCACCCGAGGCAGCACCAAGGCGCATCTCGCGAGGGCCACCTTGGACAGCATCGCCCACCAAACGGTGGATGTCATGCGCGCCATGGAGGTTGATTCTGGCGTCCCCATCACCCAACTCAGGGTCGACGGCGGTGCCACAGACAATGACCTGCTCATGCAATACCAGAGCGACATCCTCAACCGCGAGGTCGTGCGACCCGAAGTCACGGAGACCACCGCCCTGGGCGCAGCATATTTGGCCGGGATCGCTGTGGAATACTGGTCAGACACCGCTGCCATTGCTGCCCAATGGAAATCCGAAAAGACATTCCAACCCCAGATGGGGGACGATGCGCGGAAACAGGCAGATCTTGCATGGCAACGCGCCGTCCGAGCCACCCTAGCTTGGGCAGAAGACCGCTGAACGATGAAACTCCATCGCACCTCCATGCTCAAACGACTTCGGGATGAAAGCCCGTATGATGTCTGCATTGTAGGCGGGGGTGCCACCGGGTTGGGCATCGCATTGGAAGCGGCCGCTTCAGGATTGAAAACTGCACTCATAGAAGCGAAGGACTTCGCACAAGGAACGTCGTCTCGAAGCACCAAATTGGTCCACGGAGGGGTTCGATACCTCGAGCAGGGGAAAATTTCCCTGGTATCAGAAGCCCTTCGCGAACGCGACCGGCTCATGCAAAACACAAATGGGCAAGTGGAAGAATTCGGGTTCCTGATTCCCGTAAAACGCCGACGGGCGAGGTTTTACTACGGTATCGGGCTGCGCCTGTACGACCTCCTTGCAGGAAGCCACCGCTGGGGCAAAACCGAATGGATTGGCCAACAGGACATCATCGCCAGACTCCCGCACCTCAAAAAGGTGGGCGTCATCGGCGCATGGCGCTATCGCGATGGCCGCTTCAACGATTCCAACCTTGCGCTTGCATTGGCCCGCACGGCTACAAAACACTCCGCCGTTCTCCTCAACCATTGCCGTGTAGAAGGGTTCGTGAAGGAAAACAAAATCATCCGCGGGGTCCATGTTCAGGATACCCTTTCCGCCGAAAAATTTGAAGTGAAGGCCAAGGTGGTCATCAACGCATGCGGACCACAAAGCGATGCACTGTGCCGACTCGACGAACCCGGACATGAGAATCGGCTTCGCCCCAGCCAAGGCATTCACCTCGTCTTCGACGCGGACATTCTCCAAGGCGGAGACGCCCTTCTCATTCCCAAAACCGATGACGGCAGGGTCCTGTTTGCTGTGCCATGGCTTGACAAGGTGCTCGTCGGCACCACCGATACTGCAGTCGAAACCACTTCATTCGAACCGCGTGCATTGGAGGAGGAAGTCGCCTTTGTATTGGACCACGCCAACCGATTTCTAGGACTCAACCTAAAGCGAAAGGACATCCGAAGTGTCTTTGCCGGTCTCCGCCCGCTGATCCAAGGCAGGCGGGACAACACCGCCAAACTTTCCCGAAGCCACGAGATTGAATCCTCTGCAAGCGGTTTGGTCAACGTCCGAGGAGGAAAGTGGACCACTTACAGAAAAATGGCAGAAGACACCATTCACTTTCTCTCAAAAGGGGGACCTCTGGCATTTCAACCTGCAGACACCACAGCCTTGCCCATTGACTTCGGGTCTGGAGAAGCACGCGGAATGCACCCCTCGGAAAAAGAAGCACTGGACATGGCCTGTCTCTTATACACATCTGACGCTGCCGACGATCCTACCTGTGT
>CAXHAW010000244.1:0-3528 GCA_964014525.1 uncultured bacterium | reverse complement strand
CTACACAGGTAGGATCGTCGGCAGCGTCAGATGTGTATAAGAGACAGACTACCAGAGTGATCCAGAGGTCGTAGAAGATTTCGAGCACAACCACATGCTTCGGGGCAGCCTGAGTGGAGCGGACGGGCTGGTCATCGCCACGGACCCGAGTGCAGGCAGCACAATTCAACTCAACTACACCATGGCCTGGGAACCAGAATGGGCGATGGAAAACAGCCACATTCTCGCGGTCCTGACCAACGCTGATGGCGAAGTGGTGAACTGCCTTGACCTGCCCTGGACACCATGAAACTCTCTATTGCCCTCTCTTCGCTGTTTCTGGTTTGTGTCATCCCAACCGCGAGCATGGCGCAGGCCCTTCGATTTGACGGAGGTCCAGTGGCTGGAATCAACGCCTCTCAAGTCCAAGGGGATGACTATACAGGCTTCAACAAACTGGGACTGTCAGGCGGCGCGTTCATCGACATCCGAAATCCGGAAAACTATTGGGGCGTCCGCCTCGAGATGCACTATGCAGAAAAAGGCAGTCGACGTGGAGGAGACCCCGAATTGGGAACGACCACCATTGAACTCCGCATGAACTACATCGACATTCCGGTCCTTCTGGATGTCAACCTCGGAGACTATCAAGTCGGCTTTGGCCCCTACTTCGGCCGGACAATCAAAGCCGAGAAATGGCAGCGTGTTTCCGACACCTCAAGCAGCCTTGAAGAAGATCTCAATCTGTGGGACATCGGAGGGCAAGCCTATGCCAAGGCGCCCATCGGAGAGTCTGCTTTCTTTCAGGCCAGGATTTCAGGCAGCGCCCTGAGCCTAAAAAAAGACGGCCCTGCGTTGGGGTCCACTCCATTTGGGCCACGGGTGCGAAACGTGACCCTCCACTTCGGCATCGGATGGAGCCTTCGTGGCACGCCCTAAATCAAGGATAAGTATTGCCCAAAGTGGCAATCAGCGGTTTCATGCCGTGTCCAAAAGACAACTGTCACCGTATGGATTGACAAATGTCATATTTAATAGGCTCATTTTCAGTATTTTAGGAGAATGCGCCATCTTTTCTATTTCGCCCTCGCCCTCGCGTCGATCTCATCGTCCCTGTTTGCTCAAGTCATTTCGGATTGCAATCCTGACTTGTTCCAAGCCGTAGACGACACCTACTTCCTCCAAGAAGACGACCTTCCTCTCTTCAATGCCGATCTGCTTTCCAATGACATCATTGGGTTGGATTATGATGGCGTTTCCATCGAAGGCTTGCCCCCTTGCTTTGGCAAGGAGCAAGGCACCGGCTTCATCTTCTATTCTGGAGGCAGCGCAGACGGCAGTGATTGTTGCGGCACCTTCACCTTTGCCTACACAATTTTTGCTGGAGACCTGATCTGCTCAGCAACAGTCAGAATCATCGTTGAATGCGGGACAAGCAAAGGGGATTGTACCGTTATCGAAATGGGCCCAGAAAACAACGATGGCAGCATCAACCCCGATGAGCCGACCACCGGTGACACACCCTGCGTCTACGTCTGTGAAAATGGCATCACCACCGTCTTGGCGCCATATTCGGACCAGAACACCTATGACTGGACCATCACAGAAGGCACCCTAATCAACACCCTCCAAGATCCAGCCTCGGTCGAAGTGCAATGGCAAGGACCTGGGCAAGGCAATATCAGCCTGACCGTTACCGGACCAGGTGGCACACAAATCCTACAGCAATGCGTGGAGATTGGAGCAGCTCCTCATGCTGAATTCACAGCGCCATCGCCTGTCTGTCTGAACACCCCTGTGCAATTCCAAAGTCTCTCAACACCGGGCGCATCTCATTTCTGGGACTTTGGCGATGGCCACTACTCCAACGAAATCAACCCCAACCACCCCTTCAGCACGCCGGGCACCCAAGAGATCCTCCTCACGGTGACCACCCCGCTGCTGAATGCGGAAGGAGACACCGTCTGCTGCTGTCAGGACACATATGCACTCGAAGTTGAGGTGCTCGACGAGGAAGGCCCGAATATCGAATGCATCACAACCCTGTGCGAAGGCGACAGCGCATGCTATTGGACCACCACCACTTGTGCGAACGCCACATATGCCTGGACAGTAAACGACGCCAATGGCAACAGCATCAACTTTGACGGTCAAGGGACACCCGAAATCTGCCTGCAGTGGGACCAAGGTCCCTTTGGAGAGGTGAGTTTAATTGTATCGGACTGCGATGGCGTCTGCGACCAACCGACCACCGTACACGTCCCCATCATTTCCTCCTCCAGTGTCATATCCGGACCGGACATTGTCTGCATCGGCGATGTCGCTGTGTATTCGGTGCCCAAATGGATGGACGTTGAATACGATTGGAATGTGTCCGGCGGCACCATTGTCAGCACCAATGGCAACCAAGTGAGTGTCATGTGGCCCAACGCCGGAGTCGGCTCAATTGACGTCACCTACGAGAGCCCCTTCCTGCTCGGCCTCAAGGAGCACAACGCCCCCGACTGCTCAGGCGAGGGGAACCTCACCGTCGAGGTTTTGCCTGAATTGCTCTTTACACAAGCCCCCAACGCAGCATGCGTTGAGAGCAACCTCACGTTCTCCACCAACGCAACAAACGTGAATTGGAGCGTCAGTGCCCCAGCCACAGGTGCGGTATCGGGCGCCTTGTTTGATGTGAACTTCCCTTCGGCAGGGACTTACACGGTCACCGCTTCAGACCCCAACTCCATCTACTGCAATTCCGAGGTGTCGACCACCGTGGTCGTGGTCGATCCACCAAACCCCATCATCTCGGGTCCCACGGAAGGCTGCGCTGGCGAAGACCTGCTCTATGTCATCGACCCCGTCGAACCCGGCGTTAACTACTACTGGAACGTGGGCTCAGGTCAAGGAACCGTGTCCAACTTTAGCGGCACCAACACCACGGTCAACTGGTCCAGCACCGCAACCGCTCACGAGTTGTCTGTGAGCGCATACCAGACAACCACCCCCTTTTGCTTTTCAGAGACGACCCTGGGTTTCGAGCCCAACATGCCCGTGGCCCCAACGGGCCTTGTCGGCACCGGAACCTGTGAAAACCAAATCGCCAGTTATTCCCTCACCACTTCGGGCACCCCAAATGGCGAGGAATTCACTTGGTCAATCAGCCCAATCACCGCAGGAAGCATTATCAGCGGTCAAGGCTCAACCGCGGTCGATATCCAATGGAACAGCCAAGCCACACCCACTGCTTCAATCAAAGTCACATCCAGCCTGTGCAATGAACAGGAAGTCAACAACTTCACAGTCACCGTGCACCCTCAGCCAACGCCGGTCATCAGCCAAGCGGGACACCTCTGCCCCGGCGCACTGATTCCCGCAGAATTGAGCACCGCAATCATTTATGACGATTTCCTCTGGAGTCCCCCGAGCGGCGCTTCAGGTTCTGGCAACTTCTTCCAAGTCAACACAAGCGGAGAGCATAGCGTGACGGTTACTGACGGCAATGGTTGCCAAGGAACTGCCTACTTCACCGTTGAAGACAGTCCAGTTCCCACAGCCGTTATC
>CAXHAW010000243.1:0-3553 GCA_964014525.1 uncultured bacterium | reverse complement strand
ATTGGCGCCGTATTTCTGGATGACGTAATCAATGACCTTGACCCGCCCCTCGTCGTCGAAGTCGATGTCGATATCTGGCAAAGACACACGGTCGGGGTTCAGAAATCGCTCAAACAGCAAATCATACTCTATGGGGTCCACGTTGGTGATGCCTGTGCAATAGGCCACAGCAGATCCCGCCGCAGACCCACGTCCCGGTCCCACACTGACGCCGAGGCGTCTCGCCTCGGTTGTGAAGTCCTGTACAATGAGGAAGTAACCGGGATACCCCGTGCGCTCAATGGTTTCCAACTCAAAGTCCAATCGCTCGCGTATCTCATCGGTGATCGAGTCGTAGCGCTCCTTGGCCCCCTCATAAGTGAGGTGACGGAGATAGGCATTCTCTCCGCGTTTTCCTCCATCGAGGGCGTCTTCGGCGTGGACGAATTCTGCAGGAATGTCAAATGCTGGCAGGAGCACATCGCGTTCCAACTCGAAGCCTTCGCACCCCTCGACAATGTCCCGTGCAGTTTCGAATGCCTCCGGCAAGTCAGCGAAGAGCTTCTTCATCTCCGCAGGTGTCTTCAAGTAGAACTCGTCGTTTGGAAGACCAAATCTGAATTCCCTGCCCCGACGACCCAGGTACTTTTTGGGCTGGCTCACGTTTGCCGCATCCTTGACACAGAGCAAAATGTCATGCGCGTCAGCTTCCGAACGCGTCGTGTAGTAGCTGTTGTTGGCGGGTAGGTAGCGCACGCTGTGCTTGCGGCACAAACCAAGCAAGAAGTCATTGACCACCTGCTCCTCCTCCAAGCCATGGCGATTGAGCTCGGCATAGAAGTGCTCGCCGAAATGGGTCTTCCACCACATAAAGGCCTCTTCAGCTTGGCGGTCACCGACATTGAGCAACAGGCTCGGCACCTCACTGAACAGGCCACCTGTCAAGACAATGAGGTCTTCCTTATAAGCCAGCAGCTGGTCTCGATCGATGCGCGGTACGTAGTAGAACCCGTCCGTGTAAGCCAAAGAACACAGTTTGGCCAGACGGTGATAACCGGCTTTGTTTCGGGCGATGAGGACGATGGGATATCCGTCGTCTTTTTGGGACCGGTCAGCATGGTCGCGGCACACATTTAACTCTGCGCCCACAATGGGTTTTATGCCCGCCTTGTGGGCAGCACGAACAAATTGAAACGCCCCCATCATGTTGCCGTGGTCGGTCACTGCAAGTGCTGGCATTCCCAAATCGGCCGCCTTGGCAGCGAGCAACTCCACACTCGACGTCGCTTGGAGTACACTGAACTGGCTGTGGACGTGCAAGTGACTGAAGGGGATCGATTCCAGTTCTACCCCATCCGCCGAAGGCACGGGTTCAAGCGGCACCGACGATGCCACCTGAGCCGGAGATTTGGCCCCGTCAAAATTGGCGACCTCGAGTTCGGGTGCCTCATACCGGACACCTTCGCCTGTCGGAAAGCCATCCCTTTGGATGACGCCACGTTGAACAAGGGCAAAAAAGCATTTGGCAGTGGCGTCCACATCATATGCTGCATCGTGAGCATCGCCGAACCCCTCTCCAAACAACGTTTGATGCAACTCGGTCAGCGTGGGCCATTTGAACTTCCCTCCGCGTCCACCGGGAATGGCACAGAAGTCGGTTGCCTCGTCTTTGGAGTCGATGAGCGCTTTGTCTGTTACGCGTTCCGCCGGCGCGCCCAATCGAATCCACTCGGCCCCCATGATGTTGACGTCGAACTCGATGTTGTGGCCCATCACGTGCTCTGCGCGGTCGAGGTCCCGTCCAAATTCCTCCAGAACCTCAACCAGCGGAAGGCCCGTTGCCGTGGCACGCTCGGTTGTGATCCCGTGCACTTTCGCTGCATTGAACGGAATGGTAAATCCGTTGGGCTTTACAATCCGGTTGCCGCGAGAAACAAGCTTGCCATCAGGTGTGTGCAGTTGCCAAGCGAGTTGGACCAGTCGCGGCCAATTTTCACTGTCCGTCAGGGGGGCATTCCAATCCCTAGGTAAACCTGTGGTCTCGGTATCGTAAACGAGAATCATACAGGACCAAGTTCGGACATCGTATCCCCCTTTCCGAGCATTGTGGACAGTGCGTGAATTGAACATCATAGACAGTAGATTGCTACTTGTATCACTCTTCGACCATGACGAGCACCACACCCCACCCAAACTCCAGTGATTTTGACCGAGCAGAGCGTCTTGGTGACGATCATGTTGGCACTTCTGTGGACACACCCTTGCGTCCAGATGCATTCCTTTTGACCGACCAGGAAAAGATGGATCGGATCGAGCCCCTTTTCCGGGAGATCATGGAGGTCCTTGGCCTGGACCTCATGGATGACAGCCTGTCTGGCACGCCTCACCGCGTGGCCAAAATGTATGTGCAAGAAATCTTTCGCGGATTAAACCCCGAAAACCACCCGGTGTGTCGGACGTTCGACAACACATATCAGTACGGGGAAATGCTCGTGGAGAAAGGCATTACCGTGAATTCCACCTGTGAGCACCACTTCCTGCCCATTTCAGGAAAGGCACACGTGGCCTACATCTCCTCCGGGAGGGTCATCGGTTTAAGCAAGATCAACAGGCTCGTGGCGCACTACGCCAAACGGCCACAAGTGCAAGAGCGGCTCACTCGTCAGATTGCTGAAGCGTTGAAGTCCATTCTCAAAACTGAAGATGTCGCTGTGGTCATCGATGCCAAGCACATGTGTGTGTCCAGTCGCGGCATCGAAGACGAAGGAAGCTCAACAATAACAGCTGACTACCACGGTGCGTTCAAGGGTGAAGAAGCCCGTCGCGAGTTTCTCGATTACCTGCGTTCCTGAAATGGATGTCCATCGGGTTGGTCCTTCATTGGGCACCCACTATCTTCGCGCTCCATTTTTCTAGAATCAACAACAGGGTTTAGGACCCTTATAAAACGTTTTTCAGATGGCAACACGACTCCGCCTCCAACGTCACGGTAAGAAAGGCAAGCCCTTTTATCACATTGTAGCAGCCGATGCTCGCGCCAAACGAGACGGCCGCCTCATCGAAAAGGTCGGCACCTACAACCCCAACACGAACCCCGCCACGATTGACATCGTCCATGACCGCGCGCTGTATTGGCTGCAGGTCGGTGCTGAAATGTCGCACACGGCCAGGGCAATCTTGAAGTACAAAGGTGTGGTGTACCACAACCACCTTTTGAATGGCGTGAAAAAGGGTGCCCTGACCGAAGAAGAGGCACAGAAGAAGTTCGAAGCTTGGCTTCACGAAAAGGAATCCAAGGTCAACCAAAACGCATCCAAGATTGCTGCGGCAGAGGAAGATGCGCGTTCCAAAGCACTTGCCGCTGAACAGGAGGTGAATGCAGCCCGTGCAAAAGACATCGCATCCAAGCAGGCTGACATGGCAGCTGAAGCTGCTGCAGCTCAAGCCGCTGTTGATGCCGCTGCCGCTGCTGCGAAGGCAGAAGCCGAAGCAAGTGAAGCTCCCGCTGCTGAAGAGGCACCCGCTGCTGAAGAGGCACCCGCTGCTGAAGAGGCACCCGCTGCTGAAGAGGCAC
>CAXHAW010000242.1:0-3557 GCA_964014525.1 uncultured bacterium | reverse complement strand
CGGAGATGTGTATAAGAGACAGGGAACACTCTGAGAGTGGGTCGACCGCAACCGATCGAATTGGCGCATCAACTCAGACGCCTCGATGCCGTGCTCTCGAGCAGACTGGATAATCGAATCGGAAGCAAATTGGGACACGAAGCAAAGATACCGCCTCGCCAAAGGCGAAGCAGCCCTGCCTGTGCAAAACCATTAAGCCCGCCGGAGGCCCTGCGCGGAATGAGGGCGTCGCGGGCGTTCGTGGCCCCGTTCTGCCAGCTGCGCGGACCGACTGGCGCGATCCCGTCGCAAGGCCTCGAGTGCCAGCTCCAAAGAGGCCCGAGCCGAGTGGAGTCGAGACCCTATGTCCCCCTCATCCTCCCCGCTTCGGGACGTTCTTTCAATGTGCAAAATATCCTCCAGAAGGGGCTTCATGCCCAGCATGCTGATACTGCTTCTGGCCTTGTGTGCGAGGGGATGGAGGTTCCGCCAATCCCCATTTCGCCAACGAGACTCCATTTCAGCGAGATACCCAGGAACTTGAGCCTCGAAGGAATCCAGAATGCGGTGAACCATGGCGTCATTGCCTTGGAACACCTGCTGGAGGTAATCGAGGTTATAATGTACTGAGGACATTCGTGAACCGCCGGCATAGAATCCGACAGGTTCTCTACGTGGCATTCGACGATTAGGTTACCGATATTGCATACATGTTGGAAAAAGGCCCACGCAGACGCATTGTTGTGACCGGAGGCGCGGGTTTTATCGGCTCTCATACGGCGGTTGCATTGCACGAAGCCGGGTATGCTCCCGTCATCGTAGATGACCTTCGGAACAGCCGTAAATCGGCCATTGCCGGCATTGAAGCCCTCCTCAAAGTGCCGGTCGAATGGCACAAGGTCGATTGCGGTGATGCGCAGGACATGAAGCCTGTCTTTGACCAACCCGTCCACGGCGCAATTCATTTTGCCGCCGACAAGGCCGTGGGAGAAAGCGCAGCCAGTCCAGAAAAGTACTTTGACAACAACGTAGGCGGAACAGCGCGATTCACCGCCCAATTGCGCAATCACGGGGTGAAGCACCTCGTTTTCAGTTCTTCCTGCACCGTCTATGGTGAGGCCGAAGGGTTGCCTGTCTCCGAGGACGCGCCTATTCTGCCTGCAGCATCACCTTACGGCTATACAAAGCAGGCATGTGAAGACCTTTTGCGCATGGCACATGTTGCAGCAGATGGACAACTTGGTGTCTCTCTTCTCCGGTATTTCAATCCCATCGGCGCCCACCCCAGCGCCCACTTGGGGGAACTTCCGCTTGGGCCGCCTCCGAACCTTGTGCCATACCTACTCCAAGCCGTTGCTGGCCTGCGCTCGCCCCTGACCGTATTCGGGGACAACTACCCCACTCCAGACGGCACCTGCATTCGAGACTACCTGCACGTCTGTGACCTAGCTGAAGCGCATGTAGCGGCCCTGCGTTGGCTCGAAGAGAACCATGGCGCAATGGACGTCTTCAACCTGGGAACAGGCCGTGGAACCAGCGTCAAAGAGGTCATTGCTGCTTTCCATCGGGCAACAGGCTTGAACGTTCCCCATCAAATGGGTGAGCGTAGGCCTGGAGACGTCACCGCCATCTATGCAGATGCAGCCAAAGCGGATCAAATGCTGGGTTGGCGGACCACCCGAACCTTGGATGACTGCTTAAGTGATGCTTGGCGATGGCAACAGCACCTGCAAGACAACCCAAGCTGAATTCAGGGAGACCAACCAGACTCAATCACCGCACGCATCATCGCAAAGCCGACGAAGAAACCGAGCCCCAACTCCCGGAGGGTGTGCACACCCATTGCCATGCGAGACCAACCCACGATGCCTGCCACTGCAAAACCGAGCGGCAACCATCCATCCAAGCCAAGCCCGTGCAATTGATTGAAAGCCCAAACGGCGCCAAACCCTCCGCCGTTGGCCAACATGTGCATGCTCATCTTGATGTGACGGTTAACAAGCAAAGCCAAAACCAAGGCCGCCATCATCGTCGCCACCAAACCCAGGATCTCCGGTGGCAGATACACCCCTGGTCGAGTTAAAGCGAAATAGCCCAACGCTTGGTAAAACAGGACAATCAAGAATGGGAGGGTGCGCTCAGTGCGATTTGACACCTCCATATCCCCCAATACACCGCGTCGGTACAACACATACAAGGAGACGGCAGGGGCAAGGGCGTTGATGAGCAGCACGGACGCCACGTAAACCATCACCGCGGACTGCATCCGTAGCCAAGGATCCACAGACCAAAGCAAGCCGAGTACAATCAGCGGCATCCACAAGGGATGCAAAACACAGGAGACCACCGCGGCGAGGCTTCGCATTACAGCTCCTTCCTTAATCTTGCCACAGGAATACCGAGTTGCTCCCGGTACTTGGCGACGGTGCGGCGGGCAATCTTGTACCCCTGGTCCTGCAGGACCTTCATCAGCTTCTCGTCACTCAGCGGTTTCCGCTTGTCTTCTTCTCCTACGGCCTCCTCGAGGATCTTCTTGACCTCCCGCGTCGAGACCTCTTCCCCGCTCTCCGTGGCCAGGGACTCACTGAACAGGGTCTTGAGTAGAAACGTACCATAAGGGGTCTGGACATATTTCGAGTTGGCCACCCGAGACACCGTGCTAATATCCATCCCAATTCGCTCCGCAATGTCCTTGAGAATCATGGGTTTAAGCTCCGTTTCATCACCGGTTAACAGGTATGCCTCTTGGTGTCCCATAATGGCTTCCATCGTAATTCTTAGCGTGTTGCGCCGCTGCTGGATGGCGTCGATGAACCACTTGGCTGCGTCGACTTTTCGCTTGACAAATGTGATGGCCTCCTTCTGCGCCCTGTCAGGTGTTTTGGCAGCTGCATACCCGGCCATCATTTCCCTGTATTCGCTGGAAACGCGCAGTTCCGGTGCATTTCGGCCATTGATGTGAAGGCGCAATTCGTCTCCCTCAACCGACACCTGAAAATCAGGAATGACCGCTTGGATTGGCCTGGCTGAATCCGCCCCAGAATTCCCGGGTTTCGGGTTTAATCTGGTGACCTCATCAATCGCCACTTTTAGCGCCTCCTCCTCGACCTCCAGCCGAACCAGTAGTTTGTCGTAATGCTTTTTGGTAAAGGCATCGAACTGCCCTTGGATCATGCGCTTTGCAAGCAACAACGGACCATCCTCCGGTGCCGACTCCAACTTTCGCTCCAATTGAAGCAAGAGGCACTCCTGAAGATCGCGAGCCCCCACGCCCGCAGGGTCCAATTGCTGAACCACACCGAGCACGACCTCAAGCTCCTCCTCCTCAACCTCCATGCCCTGCCCGAAGGCCAAATCAGAGGTGATAGAATACAGGTCGCGCCTCAGGTATCCAGCCTCGTCCAGGTTGCCGATCAAGAAGGTGGCCAGAAGGCGCTGCCTATCGGTCACTGGTCGCAGCCCGATCTGAGCCGACAGACGCTCTGAGAAGGTCTCCCCTGCGCCGAAGGGCAAGTCCCGGTCTTCCTCTTCCCTGTGGTTGTTTACCGCATACCGATAACTGGGGGTGGGGTCGTCCA
>CAXHAW010000241.1:0-3572 GCA_964014525.1 uncultured bacterium | reverse complement strand
GGAGAGCCCTTTGTGCAGCTGAGGGCCTACATCGGTTACAATTCAGAACATGCGGGCAATTACCCAAACGGCCCTTGGTACCAGTACATCCTGACGCTCATCGGTCTGCTGATTCCCCCCGCCAGCCTGATGATCCTCTGGGGCGCCCTGCATCGCATTCGAAGCGCACCTGCCATCTGGTGGCGGGTCGCACTTCCTGTTTTGCTCTTTCTGTTGTTCCACAGCGCCTTCGTCAACAAGCAAGAACGGTTCATCCTTCCTGTGGTTCCCGCACTGATGGTTCTGGGTGCAGTGGGGTGGAATGTCTGGAGAAACAAGAGCCAATGGTGGGGCAGACACAGGCGACTTGAACGCGGCCTTTGGGGCGCGTTTTGGGTTCTGAATGCAGCACTCGTCTGCGGCACGATTACCTATGAAGCCAAAAGGGCCAGGGTTCAAGCCATGTCCTTCCTCTGGGAATCTGGAGCACAACACTTCGCCATGATCCAGGTGGACAGTGGCGCCATGCCGCCGCGCTTTTACAGCGGAGGATGGAATGTCTACCACATCGACAACCGAATGAACGGGCAAGGCAAGCCGCCCGCCGAGGTCGCATCGACATGGTGCGCTCACCCTCCGGAGTACCTCCTTTTCCAAGGGGGAGAACACCTTGCAGGGGCCATTCAAAAATACAAGAATGAACTGCCTGGAATTCAATACGTTACGACGATTAAATCAAGCCGAATTGACCAATGGCTCGAACGGTTAAACCCCATCAACACCTCGGAGCGAATCATGATCTACGCGGTCAAGGATGCACTCCCCTGCCCCTGAATGCCAATGGCCTATTTCACTTCTGAATTCCACAGCTTCTTCTCCGGCCTCGAAGCGCACAACGAACGCGAATGGTACGCCGACCACAAGAAGGACTATGAGCGCCACGTGCGAGACCCATTCAAGGCTTTCGTCACCGACGTCATCACCGCTTGCTCGGGTCGCGAGCCAGAATTTGATGGTCTTGAAGCCAAATCATGTGTATTCAGAATCCACCGCGACACCCGCTTCTCCAAAGACAAAACCCCCTACAAGACACACGCCTCAGCCGGCATCGCTCCCGGGGGCAAAAAATCCGGAGATCCCGGACTGTATGTCCACGCCGACGCGCATCACATCAGGATTGGAGGTGGCGCATACTGGGTAGAGAAAGACGACCTCTATGTGTTACGCGAACGAATGGCGAGCAATCCACAGGCATTCAACGACTTAATTGAAGACCCCGCCTTCAAATCACACTATGGAAATGTGCTCGGGGCACGGAATGTGCGGCTACCCAAAGCCTTTCAAGCCGCTGCCGAAATCTGCCCGCACATTCTCAACAAGCAGTTCTTCTATATGGCAGAGTTCCCAGCAGAAACCCTCTTGCGAGAAGACCTCCTGGACATCGTGATGGACCATTTCGATGCCGCATCCCCGATGCGAACCTTCCTCAGAGAAGGCCTTCAGGCAGGTTGATGGCTACCTTTAAACACGCATGAATCCCCTCCGTTATTCCCCTCTGTTGTCTGCTGCACTCATTATGGCGACTTCCGTTTCACTGCATGCCCAATACCCAGGTTGGCAGCAAGAGATGAAGTGCACCATGGACATCACCATGGACGTCGATGTACACCAGTATGCCGGCGCCATGGAACTGGTGTACATCAACCACAGCCCGGACGCGCTGGACCGCATTCCCTTCCAATTGTTTTTCAATGCATTCCAGCCTGAAAGCATGATGGATGTGCGAAGCCGAAACATTGCCGATCCAGACCGTCGTGTGGGCGATAGAATCGTCAACCTCCCCGAAGAAGAGTGGGGCTGGATCCGCGTCACTGAAGCCCGGGTCGGAAAAAACGAGGTCCCCTTTGCAACGCAAGGAACCATCGGATGGCTGACCTTGCCCAAACCCCTCGCATCGGGTAAAAAAGTTCGCATCTATCTCAAGTGGGACGCTCAAGTGCCCCGACAGGTCCGGCGCTCCGGCTGGATGAACGCCCAAGGTGTCGAATACAGCATGACACAGTGGTACCCCCGGGTCTGTGAATACGACCACCACGGGTGGCACACCAACCCCTACATCGGACGGGAGTTCCACGGTGTCTGGGGCGATTTCGACGTGACCATACACATGCCCGCAGCCTACATGATTGGCGGAACGGGCGTTCTACAAAATCCAGAAGCGTGCGGCCATGGATATGGCTCAGGTGAAACCCCCACAGAGGGCATGATCGATTGGCACTTCACTGCAGCAAACGTCATCGACTTCGCATGGGCTGCCGACCCAGACTTCGTGCACAAAACCTTCGACGTTGAAAACGGCCCCACACTCCACTTCATCCACCAAAATGACACCAGCTATGGCGCTTGGGATGAACTGCCTGAAATCGCTGCCCGCGCCATGTCATTTTACTCGGAGAACGTCGGCACCTATCCATGGCCACAGTACACGGTGATTGAAGGTGGCGATGGTGGCATGGAGTACCCCATGTGCACACTGGTCAGAGGCAACAGGAAATTGAGAAGCCTTGTCGGTGTGACCGCACATGAAATGGCCCATGCATGGTTCCAAGGCCTCCTTGCCACCAACGAAACCCTACACGAGTGGATGGACGAAGGCTTTACATCCTGGATTGAGTCGGAATTCATGGCCCAAGAGTTCAGCGAATCCATCGATGAGCCCCACTACTGGGCCTATGGGGGATACCTGAACTTGGTTCGGGACGGCGGCGAAGAGCCACTTTCTACGCACGCCGACCACTACGTCACCAACCGCGCCTATGGGACAGCGGCCTATTCCAAGGGGGAGGTCCTGCTGAACCAACTCGGCGCCATCATCGGCGAAGAGGCCCGGAACCGGGGCGTCCGCAGCTACTTCGACCAATGGGCATTCAAACACCCTGGGCCGGTTGACTTCAAACGGGTCATGGAACGCGAAAGCGGCTTGGAACTGGACACCTACTTCCAATACATGTTGAACTCCACACACCATGTGGACGTGGCCATCAGCAGCGTGGTCGTGACGGAGGAGTCCACCACCATCACGCTCGAGCGGATTGGAAACCTCCCGTTGCCCGCGGACGTGCGCATCACCGACGCCAACGGGAACGTCAGCGACCATCATATTCCCCAGGTCGTCACACAGGGTCACCGCCCTTTGCGCAAAGGTGAAACCGGCCACAAGGCTTGGCCTTGGACCAACCCCACCTATGTCCTCGCTCTGCCCCATTCCCTGCCCGGTTGCACGGTGGAAGTAGACGCCGCCAAACTCACCGCTGACATCGACCGCAACAACAACCGCGTTGAACTGGCCAGCGGCACGATTCAAGAGTGGCGCAGTGAAGCCCCAAAGCGCTGATGCTCTCTGAAACCCTTGCCAAACGCGGCCTAACGTGGCCTTGGCTCGCCCTGCTTGGCGCCCTCCTCCTCGGCGGATTGGGACCATTGGTCATGGATGTGGAAGGCAACTTGCCACTGAGCCTTCAGTCGCTCTTGGTGTGTTGGATCCCCTTGATGGTCGGCTGGCGGGCCGGCTTGACCCTCACGCTCGCCTACAT
>CAXHAW010000240.1:0-3575 GCA_964014525.1 uncultured bacterium | reverse complement strand
CCAATATGGAGGGCGAGTCGACGTTGACGCCCGCTGGACAGCGTTCCTGGCCCATGAAGCCCATGTCATCGAGGGCTACGGAAAAAAAGAAACCATGCACGGCTAAGTGCCGAGGCGAAAACCACCGATTGACCCTTGAACCGAACTCCATGAGCAACGCACCCAAACCCGTCGGCCTGTATCCCCTCACCCGCCGCGTCGGCGACCTTTTGTTTCTCAGCGGAGTCGGGCCCCGCATCCCGGGAAGTGGTCCCCACGACGAAGGTGTGCCCGGACTGAAACTGGACCACAACGGCAACCTTTTGGAATTCGATTTCGAGGCCCAAGCCCGCGGCGTACTTGCCAATGTTAAATCCATACTCGAAGCAGAAGGTGCTGCATGGGAAGATCTTGTCGACATCACGGTCTTCCTGACCGACATGCAGCGCGATTTCGCAACTTGGAACCGTGTCTATCGAGAGCATTTCGAACACGTCAACCCTGCCCTTCGCCCTTGCCGGACAACCATGGAAGTTGGGGCATTGCCAACACCGATTGCGGTGGAATTGAAGTGCATCGCCCACCTCAACAAGGGCTAATTTGGTTTCGGCACCGGATTTGCAAGGCCCCTGATATGCAGTTCTGTCGCCTGACGCTCCTTTTGCTGATTTCGTTGCTCTTCGGAGCTGCGCCCGCGGCATTTCCCCAGAAGCGGATAAAACCACTCCGCCCAGTCGAAGTCTCGGCTGATTCGGCGGGCAATCGCCCCCTGTTGCCGCTGAGGGCCCTGCCAAGCTCGGTTCCTTTCGAAGGGGAGGATTTGCACTACACCGTCCGGTATGGCTTCCTCGAAGCGGGGTTTGCCCGACTCAAAGTGGAAGAAGGACCGTCCTATTTTGGACGAAAGACATGGCGTGTTGTCGGCACCGGTCAAAGCAAGGGGGCGCTGGACTGGGTTTTTCGGGTTCGTGACCACTATGAAAGTCACATTGACCGCGATGGTCTGTTTCCCCACCATTTCATCCGAAGGGTCCAAGAAGGAGGGTACCACGTTGACAGGGAGGTCGCATTCAATCCTGCTGGTCGAACAGCCGCTACCACTGAGCGTAACACCACGCGTCACCACATCCTTCCTGCCTATTGCCAAGACCTTGTCTCTGCATTTTACTCCGCCCGAAGCCTCGCCCTCGAGCGGCTCTCTCCGGGTGATGTCATCCAAATCCCGACCGTGATTGACGGCAAAGTCCACACCCTACGCGCCCGCTTGACCACACGAAAAGAAATCAAAGTCAAGGCCGGTCGATTTGATTGCTGGGGATTCACCCCTGTGGTCCGCACCGGTCGCATCTGGAAAAACGAGGACGATCTCATGGTTTGGATTAGTGCCGACAGCAGGAGAATCCCTGTTCTCATTGCCTCTGACCTGGTCATCGGCTCCGTCAGGCTGGAATTGACCAAAGACGCCTCAGTACTTCCGCACATGGCCGACGGACAACCGCGCTAACTTGCAGGCCATGGCCGATGCTGACTCCTTCGATCCCGCCGTGCTCGAACGCCTCGAGAAACTGCGTAACAAATACGCCGCCATGGGACAGGACCTCACGTCCTATCTCGACGGACTCCTGCATGCGGACTTCCCGACCTATTGGGACTATGTGCGATTGGACACACTGCTGAGCCTTCAGCACCCTGTCACCCCGTTTCCAGACGAGGAAATCTTTATCACATATCACCAAATCACCGAGCTCTATTTCAAACTGTCACTCCACGAGTTGCAGCAGATTCATGCAGAGCCCGACATCTCGGCCGACACCCTTCTCGAACGCGTGAACCGAATAAACCGCTACTTCGAAAACCTTGTCGCCAGCTTCGATGTGATGGTCCACGGTTTAGACCGGGGCCAGTTTCTGCAGTTTCGGATGTCACTTCTGCCGTCGAGTGGGTTTCAAAGCGTTCAGTATCGCCTCATCGAAATTGCATGCACCTCCATGGACCGATTGGTTCATCAGGAACTGCGGGATACCCATGCAGAACACGGGTTTGATGAAATTGACCCCATGGTGGACGCCATCTATTGGCGAAGGGGAGCGACGGAGCTCGCGACCGGAGAGCCCACCCTCACACTAAAGCAGTTCGAGCAGAAGTACCGTGAGCGCATTGTCCAGTTCGCTGAGGAGCGGTTCTACACCAACCTCCGCCGAAAATGGATCGGCTTGAATGAAGGCGATCAGACAGAGGCGCTCCGCAATGCCTTCCGCAAGCTCGATGAACTGGTCAACGTCCACTGGCCGCTTTCTCATTACAGAAGTGCCGTGCGGCACCTCCAGAAAGACCCAGTTGACATCGCTGCCACAGGGGGAACCAATTGGCAGCAGTACCTGCCTCCGCGTTTCCAAACGCTCATCTTTTTCCCAGAACTCTGGTCAGAGGAGGAACAGGTCAATTGGGGAAAGCAATGGGTAATGACCCACATCGCACACAAGTAATTTTTCTGCCGCAGGGTCCTGGGCATTGCGTTAAAACCCGACAAAGGCAAAACTTTTCTCAAACAGAGGCGTTGCTCCCCTGTTCAGCGGCAAATTGCCCTTCACAATGTCCATGCGCACACTTCTGTTGACCGGTCTATTCCTGATGCTGCTCGCTTGCGGCTGGTCGGGGTGCGCTGGAGGAGGGGCGTCTCAAAACACCCCTGTTGCTGTGATGGGCGCCGGTGTTGGGGCGTTTGAAAAGGCCGCGCTGACGCCAGACCAGCAGGAGGCCAAGCGGTTCGGCTTGGGGGATTCCCTGGGGCTCTCCGTAGAATCAGGTGAGGTCAAACGGGGACAGAGTCTGTCCCACCTCCTCTCCCCAGTGGGCGTGAGTGCCCAAACGCTTCACGGCATCGCCACCACACAGAAGGGGGTCTTCGATGTCCGCCGGATTAAAGAGGGCCAAGATTGGAGCCTGTTCTTTGCAGCTGATGGGGGGCCGCGGCACTTCGCCTACACGATCAACTCAAGAGAGTATGTCGTGTTTGACCTCACGAAGGGGGGGCAAAGCCGAAGGGGCCACTTCCCGTCAGAAACCCGGCGGGGTTACGTAGAAGGTGAAGTCCAAGGCAGCCTGTATCAGGCGCTTGAAGACCAAGGGCACTCCACCACCCTCGCGCTTGCAATGGCTCAGGTGTATGCTTGGACCATTGACTTCAGCCGAATTCAGGCAGGGGATCGATTCCGAATCCTGTATGAGCGAGACTGGGTCAGCGACAAGGCCGCTGGCTTGCCCCGAATTCTAGCCGCCGAGTTTGTCCACCGCGGCCGCAATTTCCCCGCATACCGCTTCGACCAAGGAGACGGACCCGACCACTTCGACGAAACTGGATCAAGCCTGAAAAAAGCCTTCCTCAAGGCCCCGGTGGAGTTCAGTCGAATATCCAGCCGATTCAACAAGAAGCGTTTCCATCCGGTGCTCAATAAGGTCAAGGCGCACTTGGGAACCGATTACGCCGCTCCAAACGGAACACCGATTGTCGCTGTGGGTGACGGCGTGGTCACCAAGTCCAGCTATACCAAGGGCAATGGCAAATACGTCAAGATTCGCCACAACAACACCTACAC
>CAXHAW010000239.1:0-3582 GCA_964014525.1 uncultured bacterium | reverse complement strand
AGGATCGTCGGCAGCGTCAGATGTGTATAAGAGACAGCCTTCAAAGCACCCAAACGGGTCGTATTTTGGGTGTTTTTGACAACATGGAGGCGTCCGTTGCATGTTCGGTCCGGGCATTGCGTTCTTGATATTTGTAGCCAGATTTTTCCACAATCCCGGCACTGTTTTTCCTTTCGCATGTGATCGCCCAAACAAAGACGCACCTTCAACCCTCCCGACCCATCTCCCTGTGAGCGAAGCGAACAAAACAGGCGAGAAGGCGCTCACGGGGGCTTGCCCCCGTCGCCGTTTCGAGCCGGTCCCGTCACTTTTCCCTCATACCCTTTATATCCTAAATTGAGTTGGTCCTGCTTATTGGGGGCTGACAGGCTACCGCCTCAACACTCTTCCCCCCACCCCCAGAGCTCAATGAAAGAGTGAAAAGGGGGTTTGACGTTCGCCGGAATTTTTTACCGGTTTGTTTATACATTTAATTATCCTCGGAGGAGTCACGGAGGAGATTTTTTGATAATCAAAATTGAATTTGAAAATACGAAGATAACCCTCGCCGTGGGTGCGGAGGGCGTCGTTTTAGACGCTCCCGTGATCACGGAGGAGGAGACAAGACAAACGACCTTGAGCGAGGCTCAATGGGGCGCGTACGCCCAAGGAAGGGCAGACGAAGCCCAACACTGGAACAACCGCTTCAAGGCCATTGTTATGGAGAACGAAGGGGCAAGCATTGCCGAGGTAAGCGATGAATTGGTTGACCAAACCGAACGACCACGCACTGGCAGTGATCTCCCTGCGTTTGATGAACTGGAAGAGATCACATGCGCTGTGGACGAATTCGAAATGCCACCAAAAGTTGACCCAGTGACCGGAAACATTGCCGGATGGGTCAAGACCTTTAGAGAAGCAGAAAACACACGCAGACGAGCACCAGAAGCTCAACCACGGGCCGTGTGCAAATCCTCTTGTTGTGGCACCCTTGGAGCACGAATGCGAGACGGTTCATGTTGGGGGTGCCGATGATGCGAACGCGTAAGTCAGCAGGACGCCCTCGCACCATTCACGGTCGAACCACCCGTCAAGTGTCTTTGTGTTCCGTCAGTGAAGACAAGGCCAGCCAAATGCACAATTTCAGCGCATTTGTGCGTGGGTGTTTAATCGGTCGAAGCGAGGGCCAACCCGAATCTTCGACTCAATTGATTGCTGTGGTTGCGAACCGTCTCTATGCTCAAGGATTTGATACAGAATTGAAGCAGTGGAAAAGTTCTGAAGAGGAGCAGGTTCATCAAATGTGCATTGACCTCATCAATGCCTTGAAGGCGCTGTGATCTCTTAGAAACGCCCACACGAAGCGTACAGGCCCCACGCGGCCCATTTCCGCCCCCTTCCCCGCTTAGGTGGGGTTGGGGGCCTTTTTTTTTTGAAGAGGCCCCATGGCTGCTTTTTTTGTTGCTCAATCCACAAAAGGATTGAATCCAAATGGGTTGGTCAAGAATCGAACCAGTCCATCGACGCGCTGATCATCGCCCGAAAGTTCGCCGGAATTCTTCAGTTCAATAACGACGTTACGTGCTTGCGTTTTGTCAAATTTAGCTCGCTGGCATTCGCCTTCGTCAAAGTGTTTTGAACCGGGGGTGCAAAAGCGTTGAATTCTGTCTGTGGCATCCCTGTAAGCGCGCTCGGCATCAACTGCTGTGATGTTGACACCAGAAACGAATTGAAAGGTGTCACGACGCACCTTTGAGCCTCCAATGTCGTCCCCTGCCAATACGACATCCCCGACCGTTCGTCCTGTGCCTTGAATGATGTCTTTCCCAAAATCCTTGGCCTTTTGAAGTGGGTCTGCTCCTATGAAATTCAAGGCGGCGATTCCAAGAAAAACCACCCCGGCACCTAGTCCAATGACACCAATACCGGCCACGGCGTTCCCGAACGCATTTGTCGTTCCGTTGATTAATTGAACACGCTCTATGCGCTTCAGTGCGTCTCGTTCATACTGTCCTAGTGTGATCCTTTTTTCTTCGACGGTATCGGGGCTTTTTCTTGGCATGATTGACACTTCCATTATCGCGAGGCGGGGTCCATGGCCAAGAAACGCTTACTGTCGATTCTTGGCCATGGGTGGAACATCTTTACTGAACAATGTTGTTCACAAGCGCGCTGGTTGTGAGATCACCCGCACTCCCCGATGACACACCTACCGCTATCGGAAGATTTGCGTCAACAAAGAAAGGGCCATCAATTTTAATGGTTGCAGTTGGGGGTATCTGTGCGCCATCTGGCAGTGTATGTAAGCTGATAGGCGGGGAGGTGCCAATGGTGACGGTTGCGACAATAGGGTCACTACCGCCAGCATTGGCAAGAAGTATGTAGGCAACTCGTTTGACTTGGTTGCCTGTTGCGCTCACGACAGTCTCAGCGCCACTCACGGACACGGTTTCGCCTGTTGTGGGGATGGGTTGGCCAAAAGCAGGGGCATGAACCCCTTGCCATGACTGAACGACGCTCTTGAATGAGTTGAGGTCCATGATGGCGGGTTGGTCCGGGAAAACGGGCCCTCCAACTTGCAAAATTCCATTTGGTTTGAGCGCATTCAAGTTTTGTGACTTGAATTGGGAGCGGATTTCGTCCATGTGATCACTTCTTGAGACGGTTGTCCGCTTTGGCAAGTATTCGATTGATTGCGCCGACATCTGCGACGGTCAAAATTCCACGGTCAAGACATAACTTTGTGGCCTTGTTTTGAATTGACCTCAATGCGTTTTTTGCTTGCGTCTTTGTCATTTTTGCCATTTCATCACCGACTTCAAGCGTTTGTGATCAGCCGAGCAACAAAGTTCAACGAGATTTGACAAAGGCCAGCACTGTTCGCCTTGGGTTGCAAGTTGATTGGATTGGTGGCAACGGACCCGCCAATGGGAAGTCCTCGGTCATTGAGCACCTGTACGGAGCCAAAGTCAATCTTTGAGCCATCAACTGATGTCACCCAATGGGCGGCAAGGGTTTGATTTGTCAACGACGCACCTAATCCTTGACCGGATTTGATGTGAACGAGGTCTGTGTTGGCCGCTCCGCCGGGAGTACCGGTGAAAATTGCATGCACATTGACATTCGTGATCACATTGTACGAGCACAAACGACTTGCGGCAGTACTTGCCATCACTCGAAGTGTATCTCCGGCCTGTAACGTGAAGGCAAAAGGCATAGGACAAGGCTGTGAAGCTACTCCGGCCTTTGCCACGGGCAGAACGCATAGGATCTCTCCGCGTCTGTCGATATACGCGTAGGAGCACATATTTGGAGCGCTCGGTGGCATGAGGATTTGGGTAAGCACTTTGCCTTCTGCATATGTTCCAATCGAAACAGCAGAAACGGAGTATGCAGTGTCCAGCAAAAGTTCGGTTTCTGTACCTTCTGCCATGGTGGTCTTCATGTCAACCACTTCACCAGTGTTCAACATGAATGCGGCTTGAACTGCTACATTTGCCATGTGATCACACCCTCACCGGAAGACCTGCCATCTTGGCGGCCCTGTTTGTCAATGCTGTCTCTTATACACATCTCCGAGCCCACGAGACTTCACGGAATCTC
>CAXHAW010000238.1:0-3591 GCA_964014525.1 uncultured bacterium | reverse complement strand
GTGTCGTACAGGCCTTTGACCTCTGGATGTCCCATGGGTCCTCTGGGCGGGGAAAGGGGCAGAAACCCTTCGAGCGCTGGCTCTCCTTCATGGCTCCCCGAACGGACGCCAACGGAATGCGACCTGCCAACAGAAAAACCTTACTGGCTCTCGATCAGGCTCGAATGGACGCGATTGCCGCGTCATCCAATCGGAGCACTGTCGATCCCGAATGGCAATACGAAGGCCCAACAGGCCCCACGGGATTGGGGGGCAGCGGGCGATTGAACCGCGTGGTGCCTCGACCAGGAGAAGCCGATGAATGGTGGGCTTGTGCTCCGGCCGGTGGTGTTTGGCGAACCGTGGATGGCGGAGCACACTGGACCCCAATGGGCACCGGACAACTGACCTCCATTGGCGTCAGTGATATCGCCTTTCATCCGGAGAACCCGGAGAAGATGTGGATTGCAACCGGCGATGGCGACTTCGGAGACACGCGGTCCATCGGTGTTTGGGTATCAGAAGACGGGGGGGTCACTTGGGAATCCACAGCGTTGGATTGGGCACCATATATGGGGAGAACCCTCTCACGGATGCTCGTGAACCCGGATGATCCAGACACACTTTTGACCGCCTCGAGCGTTGGCGTTTATCGCAGCACCAATGGCGGTGAAAGTTGGTCCTTGACCCTCGATGGAGACATCGCCTCCCTTGAAATGGATCCCTCCGATCCCAACCACCTCTTGGCGGGATCCTTTGGCAATGTGATTGCAGAAAGCCACGATGCAGGCGCGAGTTGGTCGACGCAATACCTTGACGGGAACTCATTTGGCATCAGCCGAATTGCGCTTGCATTCAGTCCTTCTGCTTCGGACACGGTCTATGCAATGGCAGGAAAAGTCAGCAACCAAGGGTTTGGCGGAATCTGGCGAAGCACCGACGGCGGATCAACTTGGGAGGCCCGCTTGCAAGAAAACGAGGGCCCCAACCTTCTGGGCTGGACAGTGGATGGTGTGGATTCGGGAGGCCAAGCATGGTATGACCTCTGTTTGGTAGTGGATCCCTCAGACCCGGACGTCCTCTTTGCTGGAGGCATTAACCTCTGGACATCGTCGGACGGAGGAGACCAGTGGTCCTGCGCAGGCCATTGGTATGCCGGTGGAGAAAGGCCGTACCTGCATGCCGATCAACACGGCCTCGCTTTCCTCAGTGACGGTCGGCTGATCATCGCAAACGATGGTGGTGCCTTCACCTATGACCCAGTTGCCGAACAGAGCGCGGACCACAGCGCCGGTCTCGCCATCGCACAATCGTATCGCATCGACATGGACCCCTTGGCCATGGACCGGATTATAGCGGGTACGCAGGACAACGGCACCTTCCTCAAACACGATGGCCAATGGGAACACGTCTTGGGTGGCGATGGGTTCGATTGTGCCTTTCACGGCGAGGTCGAAGACATCGTATACGCATCGCTGTATTACGGACAGGTGTTTCGCTCAGACGACGGTGGAAATGCCTTCATGGAAATCGCGGGGAACGCTGGCATTGGTGTCGATCAACAAGGCGCTTGGCTCACCCCGTGGGCTGCCAGCGCATTCAATCCAGACTGGGTGTACATCGCAAAGGACAGGGTCTACCGTTCGACCAATCGGGGTGAGGCTTGGACCGCATTGGGCGATATTCCTGGTGGATCTGCCACGGCACTCGGCTTGTCTCCAAGCGATGTGGCACGCATCTACGTCGCCAAGGAATTCCGTCTTTTCCGGTCCACAGATGGCCAAACTTTTGAAGAACTGGATCCCCCAAACGCATTTTCATGGATTCAAGACATCGAAGTCTCTCCTTCAGACGCAGACCACCTCTGGTTAACCCTTGCCAACTACAATCAGGACACCAAAGTCTTGGAAAGCACAGATGGTGGTGACACTTGGACCAACCTCTCGGAAGGCCTGCCACCGGCGCCTGTCAATTGTATCGCTCCCGCCTTGGATGGAAGCAACCTCCACTTCGCAGGCACGGATGTCGGCGTGTATCGTCTGGACCCCACAAATGACAACCAATGGGTTCGCCATTCTGAAGGCTTGCCGAACGCTGTGATTACAGACCTTGTCATCCACACTCCATCCGGCCGGATCGCTGCCGCCACATATGGCCGGGGCATCTACACTCTAGAACTCCCCGACCCCCCGGCAATCGATGCTGCACTTGGTCGCATTCTCAATCCCAGAGGCTCAACTTGTGAAGACCAAGCCAACCCCATTCTGCCTGTGCTGAATCTGGGCACCCAGCCTATACAACAACTCGTTGTTCAATATGGCTATTTTGGAGGGGCCTCTGCCGACACAGTCTGGAACGGCTGGATCGAGCCAGGAGACAGCTTGAACATAGAGCTGGCTGCCCTTTCCGCTCCTGCTGGGTGGTCCCAATACACCGCCATTCTCACGGGGGTCAACGGCACCGTAGACGAACGGGCCGCAAACAACACCCGATCGGTGGAAGTCCACCAAATCACCAATGGTGCCCAGTTGGTGGTCACGTTTGACTCCGATTGTTTCGGCTCACAGCACGGATGGGTGATGAGGGACGCTCTGGGTCGGGTGCTTCACCGCTCAGGATGGGTTTCACCTCAGACCACCACTTTGGACACCCTCTGCGTGCCCTCTGGCTGTCTCACTTTCGAAATCCATCAAGATCAACTCAGTGGATACGAATCCCTGATGGAGGATTGTGCCTCCCCGCTCTCCTTCAGCCTTTCGATACCGGGAGAGGACGCCCCATTTTTGGTTTCCCCAGAGGAGGGTGTGGTGGGAATCTATACCCTGTGCATGGACAATGTCCTCGCTGGAGGTTGTAAAGATGAATTTGCATCCAACTTCGATCCAGAGGCCACATTTGATGACGGGACCTGCGAGGAGACATGCTATCCACTCAACATCGCCATGAATCCCGGATGCAATCCGGAACAAGTCAGCTGGAGCCTGCAGCCAGACGGTCTGGCTATCGCAACGGGCACCGCATCCTCGGGTTCACAATCATGGAATCTCTGTCTTCCAGCTGGATGCCGGGACTTTCAGATTCAAGACCTGAATGGCGATGGTTGGTCTGCATGTCCGAGTGGAACCCCGTTTGTTTCCTTAATGCTGGGTTCGGACACGATTTTCTACGCAGACAATCCCCAGTTCGGAAGCACACTCACAGAGGAAATCTGCCTCCCCATCGTGACCCAATCTGGCTGTCAAAAACCACAGGCCTGCAATTTTAACCCTCAGGCAGACGGTCCCGGCCCTTGTGATTACACCTGCTATGGATGCACAGCGCCATCGGCCTGCAACTACACCGAAAATGCCCTGATTGACGACGGCTCCTGTCTCCAGGCCACGGGCTGCACCCATCCGGCCGCTTGCAACTTTGACCTCTTCGCCTTGTGCGATGACGGATCGTGCGCTTTTGCACAAGAGGGGCTGGACTGCGAAGGACTCTGCCTCAGTGGCGATCAAGATGCCGACGGCATCTGTGACGGGGATGAATTCTCAGGGTGCACCCACCCTGATGCATGCAACTTCACGCAAGGGGCAACAGAGGACGACGGCAGCTGCTTCTTTCCAGTTG